>JACQAG010000059.1 GCA_016195085.1 Pseudomonadota bacterium
CCTCGAGACCGCCCTCGTAATGCAGCTCGACGACGCGCTCTTCGATGCCGCGCGCATCGGTCAAGGCCAGGGTCACGCCGGAGTTGAGGAAGGCCAGCTCGCGCAGGCGATGCTCGAGGGTATCGAAATCGAAATTGGTGTTGGTGAAGGTCTGCTTGGAAGGGAGGAAGGTGACCTCGGTGCCCTTCCGCCCGCCCTGCGGGCCCTTGACGGCGAGCGGCGCCTCCGGCTCGCCATGGTGGAAGCGCATGAAGTGCTCGTTGCCGTCGCGCCAGATCCTGAGCTCGAGGGTCTCGGAGAGGGCGTTCACCACCGACACGCCGACGCCATGCAGCCCGCCGGAGACCTTGTAGCTGTTCTGGTCGAACTTACCGCCGGCATGCAGCTGGGTCATGATCACCTCGGCCGCCGACACCCCCTCCTCCTTGTGGATGTCGACCGGGATGCCGCGGCCATTGTCGGTGACGGTGACCGAGCCCTCGGCGTTCAAGGTGACGGTGATGCGATCGCAATGGCCGGCCAGCGACTCGTCGATGGCGTTGTCCACCACCTCGTAGACCATGTGATGCAGGCCGGAGCCGTCATCGGTGTCGCCGATATACATGCCCGGGCGCTTGCGCACGGCATCGAGCCCGCGGAGCACCTTGATCGCTTCGGAGGTGTATTCCTCGCCCGCTTCGACGGGATTCTGTCGCGCTTGGCCGGTCATTGTCCTTGCGTGCCACCATGAGATAGCGGTGCCAATCGGGCATCGGCGACGCGGATGAATTGCGCGGCCCCGGCGAGATGCCGGAACAGGCCCTCATCGGTGCCGGTGAGCCAGGCCTGGGATCCCAAGGCCAGGATCTCCTCGTAGAGCGCCTGTCTGCGGCCGTCGTCGAGATGGGCGGCGACCTCGTCCAGGAGCAGGAGCGGCGGCTGGCCGCGATGGCCGCGGATGAGCCGGGCATTGGCGAGCGTGATGGCGATGATGAGCGCCTTCTGCTCGCCGGTCGAGGCCTGCTCGGCCGGCAGATTGCGGCTACCGAAGCTGACCTTGAGGTCGCTGCGCTGCGGTCCTTCGGCCGAGCCGCCGGTCTCGGCGTCGAGGCGCCTGAGCTCGGCGAAACGGGAGCGCAAACGCTCCTCGACCTCGAGCGCCGGCGTGGCCTCGAGGGCCGCCTCGACCGTGCCCGCCACTCTGAGGTGGGCGCGCGGGAAGGCTCCTTCGCTCTCGGCGGAGACCTCGTTCAAGCGCCTGAGCAGATCGAGCCTGGCGGCGGCGACGGCAACGCCCTGGCTGGCGAGCGTGGCCTCGAGTGCTGAGAGCCAGGTGGTGTCGATCTGGCCTTGCTTCAGCAGCCGCGAACGCTCGCTGAGCGCGTGCTCGTAGTGGGAGAGCCGGCGCGCATGCTCGGCATCGAAGCCATAGACCAGCCGATCGAGGAAGCGCCGCCTGCCGCTCGCCGGGCCGAGGAAGAGCCCGTCCATTTGCGGGGTGAGCCAGGCGATGGCGCCGAACGCGGCCAAGGCCGCATGGCCGCGCTGGGGCTTGCCGTCGATGCGCACCAGCCGGCGCTCCGATCCCTCGGCCGGATCGCGGCCGGTGCCGACCTCGACCGGACCCGAGCCGGTCTCCAAGGTCGCCGCCACGCCCCAGGCAACGCCGAGGGGAGCGCCGATGCGGTCGATCTCCCCCAGCCGCGCGCGGCGCAAGCCCCGTCCCGGCGCCAGGAACGAGATCGCCTCCAGGAGGTTGGTCTTGCCGGCACCGTTCGGCCCCGACAGCACCACCGGTGCTGCACCCACCGCCAGGCGCGCGCTTTCGTAGCCGCGGAAATCGGTCAAGGCCAGGCGACGAACCGCAAGACCGGACACGAGCGCGCGTTCGGCGGCGAGATGGATCGGCGCCGGCTCGCGCCGGGCGAAGGTGGTGAGAATTCCGTTCACACCCGCATCGGCATGAGGACGTAAAGCGCGCTCTGGTCGGCGAGGTCGCGCACCACGGTGGGTGAGGCGGCATCGGCCATGGTGAACTGCGCCACGTCGCCTTCGATCTGTTGGGTGATGTCGAGGAGATAGCGGGAGTTGAAGCCGATCTCCATGGGCGAGGCGCTGTACTTCACCTCGATCTCCTCGGTCGCGGTGCCGTTCTCGGGGCTGGAGGCCGAGAGCGTCAGCGAGCCGGTGGAGAGCTGCAGCTTCACCGCCCGGCTCTTCTCGGTCGAGATCGTCGCCACGCGGTCGACCGCCTCGGCGAAGTCCTTGCAGTCCACCTGCAGGACCTTGTCGTTGCCGGTCGGGATCACCCGCTCATAATCGGGGAAGGTGCCGTCGATCAGCTTGGATGTCAGCACGATGCCGTCGAAGGCGAAGCGGATCTTGGTCTCCGACAAGGAGATGCCGACGGCATCGCTGGTCTCGTCGACGAGCTTGCGGAGCTCGCCCACCGCCTTGCGGGGCACGATCACGCCGGGCATGCCATTGGCGCCTTCGGGGAGCGGCATCTCGACCCGGGCCAGGCGATGGCCGTCGGTCGCTACCGCGCGCATGACGGAGACGTCGTTCGAGCGCGTGGCATGCAGGTAGATGCCGTTCAGATAGTAGCGGGTCTCCTCGGTCGAAATCGCGAAGCGGGTGCGGTCGACCAAGGATCTGAGCTCGCCCGCCGGCAGCTCGAAGCTGTGCGCCAGGCCGTCGCCCGAGAGGGCGGGAAATTCTTCCGTCGGCAAGGTCGGCAGCGTGAAGGTCGAGCGGCCGGCCTTGAGGATCATGCGGCCGGACTCGCCGGTCGCCGACAGCTCCACCTGCGAGCCCTCGGCCAGCTTGCGCACGATGTCATGGAGGGTGTGCGCCGGACAGGTGACGGAGCCGGCGCGGCCGACTTCGGCGTCGACCGCTTCCACGATATCGATGTCCATATCGGTCGCAGTCACGCTCACCTTGCCGTCCCGCGCATCGATCAGCACGTTGGAAAGGATCGGGATCGTGGTGCGCCGCTCGACCACGCTTTGCACATGGGCAAGCGGTTTCAGGAGCTGGGCGCGGTCGATGATCAGCTGCATGTCGGCCGCCGCAATCAGAGGTCAAATCTTGAGACGACGGGGCCGCCTCAGCGTTCCCGGCGAAGGCGGCCCGTTCAAGGCGTGGAACTATACCACATTGCACCGCGATGAAGGAAAAAAGCACGGCCCCGCGGGGGCTCCTCGCGGCCCGAAAAAACCACGGTTATTCCGCAACTTAAGCGGGGCGCAACGATCCGGAAGGGGCCGTCTCCGGGGCATGCCGCCGCGTTCGCTGGAAACAGTCCGCCAGGGGCCAAAATCAAGCGGCCGTCAGGGTGCCTTGGGGTCGGATCGGGGGCGCTCGGCCAGGAGCGAGTAGGCCAGCGGCAGCCAGGGCTTGTCGGGCCATCGGTAGAGCCCGTCCGGGCCCTCGACCAGGCAGCCGAACATGCGCCAGGGAACCCCCTCATGCTCATGCAGCCACAGCAATCCGAGACCGGCATCGGTCAGGGCCGTGGTCACTGCGCCCAAAGGGTGCAGCCACTCGTATTTTCTCGCATTCGTGAGCCGGGCGCTCGCATCGGCGTAGTCGGTGGGATCGTCGTCGACGAGCGGCTCACCGCCGAAATAGGGCAGAAAATAGCCGGGCATGCCGTCAGCCATCGCGCGCTCGTCGTCGAAGACGGCCGCCGTTGGATGTCCTTCGGCGAAGTAGAGGCGGCCGCCGGGCTTCAGCAGGTGGGCCACGATCTCCGCCCAGCGCCTGACGTCGGGCAGCCATCCGATGGTGCCCCAGGTCACGTAGACGAGATCGAAGGAGCCGGGCTCGCCGATCGCCGCGATCGCTTCGTAGACGTCGGCTTCGACGAAGCGCGCGCGCGATTCGAGCCCGAGCTCGGTGGCCAGACGGCGCGCGGCGGCGATCGCCGGCGGGGAGAAATCGAGGCCGACCACATAGGCGCCGCGTTGCGCCAAGGTCAGGCTGTCGGCGCCGAAATGGCACTGCAGATGCGCAACGCTGAGCCCGGCGACGGGACCGAGCTCGGCCGCCTCGATCGCATTCAAGCGGCCGCGCCCGGATCGCAAATGGGAAAGATCGTAGCCCCGCGGCCCGAGATGGATGGGAACCCGCTCGTCCCAATTGGCGCGATTGGTCTGGCGCCATTCCGGCTCGGTCACGTGCGGCTCCATGATGAGCGGAATTTACCGCAGAGAACGCGGAGGAGCGCTAAGGACGCGGAGAAGAGATTCGTTTCCGCCGCGACCTCTGCGCTCCTCGGCGGCCTCTGCGGTTCTCGAACGACGCCGCCGGGCGCCGTTGCGATGCTCAGTTCTCCAGCATGCGCTTCAGGAGGTCGACGTCCTCGGCGAAGCCGGAATCGGCGGTGCGCAGCTCCTCGACCTTCTTCACCGCATGCATGACCGTGGTGTGGTCGCGGCCGCCGAACTTGCGGCCGATCTCCGGCAGCGAGCGCTGGGTCAGCTGCTTGGCGAGATACATCGCCACCTGCCGCGGCCGGGCTACGGCGCGGGCGCGGCGGGCCGAATGCATGTCGGCGACGCGGATGTTGAAGTGCTCGGCCACCCGCTTCTGGATCTCTTCGATGGTGACCCGGCGGTCATTGGCGCGCAGCAGATCGTGCAGCACCTCCTGCGTCCCCTCGAGCGTAATCGGCCTGCCGACCAGGGTCGCGTGCGCGAGGATGCGGGTGAGGGCGCCCTCCAGCTCGCGCACATTGGAGGTGATCTTGTGGGCGAGGAACTCCAGCACCTTCGGCGGCACCTGGACGTTCTGCTGCTCGGCCTTGGATTGCAGGATGCCGAGGCGGAGCTCGTAGGTCGTGGGGTGCAGGTCGGCGACCAGACCCCAGCCGAGACGCGAGCGCAGACGCTCCTCCAAGCCCTCGAGATCGGAGGGCGATTTGTCGGCGGAGATCACGATCTGGCGGTTCTGATCGGCGAGCGCGTTGAAGGTGTGGAAGAACTCTTCCTGGGTTGAGTCCTTGCCGCTGATGAACTGCACGTCGTCGATCATCAGCACGTCGACGGAGCGGAACTGCTCCTTGAAGGCCATCGTGTCCTTGTACCGGAGCGCGCGGATGAACTGGTACATGAACTTCTCGGCCGAGAGATAGAGCACGCGGCGCGCCTTGTGGCGCTCCGAGATGACCCAGGCGATCGCATGCATGAGGTGGGTCTTGCCGAGACCGACGCCGCCATAGAGGAAGAGCGGGTTGAACGGCACCGCGTCCGACTCGCTCACCCGCTTGGCGGCGTGGAAGGCGAGCTCGTTCGGCTTGCCGACGACGAAATTCGCGAAGGTGAAGCGCGGATCCAAGACCGCGGTCAGATCGGCGCGCTCGACCGGCGGCGGCTCAACGCCGTCGCCCGCCTGGGGACGCTGGGGGTAAGCCGGCGCCGCAGCGATGACCGGCTTCGGTTCGGCGGCACGCGCCGGCAGGCGGCCGACGATCACCTCGATGCCGCGCACCTCGGTGTTCTCGGTCGACCACAGGGCCAAGAGCCGGTCGGTGTAGTGGCTCAGCACCCAATCGCGCATGAAGCGCGTGGGCACCGAAATGACCACGGTTCCGTCCTTCAGGCCTTGCAGCGTAAGGGGCTTCAACCAGCTGCGGAATGCCGCTTCGCCGAACTCGGCGCGGAGCCGTCCACGCACGCGCACCCATTGCCCCTGCACCGGCTCGCCGCCCTGCCCCTCGATCATTCCTGCCTCCGCCCCGCCTCAACCATCGCGACCGTTCAACCGCCGCGATATCGCCTAGACGCGGCCTCGGCCCCGCGTCTCCCAGATCCCCCGCAGCCCGGCTGCGGCAGTACGCTTGAAGTATAACCAGCCCCCTCCACGCGCAGAGCGCGCAGCTTACGAGAACTCCGTCCCCATGTTCAGGTCTTTCTTCACTGGATTCTTCCCGACCGAAATATTTTACTCGGGACAGTTCCAACGAAGTTGCATCATTTTACAAACGATTATTTATTATTTTGTAACATTACTTCTTTTTTTGCCTCCCCGCCACAACCCGGGAAGGAACTTTAACCGCGTCGGCTGCGGGAGGCAACGTGATCGAAATGAGAACTGATGAATTTTTTCCACCGCTCGCTCGCTCCGCCGCAACGCCAAAAACTCAACGCGCGCGCGGGCTCCGCAACGGCGACCCCGCGCGTCGGTGACGGCTTCGTTACGCTTTAGTGATTTAGGAGAGCGCGTTGATGTGACGGGCGAGGCGGGAGAGCTTCCGCGCAACGGTGTTGCGGTGAAGCGTGCCCTTGTTGATGCCGCCATGGAGCACGGGCTGCGCCTCTTTGAGCGCGGCAGCCGCGGCGGCCTTGTCGCCGCTGGCGACGGCCTCCTCGACTTTTCTCAGATAGCTGCGCACCCGGCTGATGCGGGTCCGGTTGATCTGGGTGCGCCGCGCAATCTTGCGCACGCGCTTTTTTGCCGAAGGGGTGTTCGCCATGGTGGTCTCGCCTCTGGGAGGAGGGCGGTTATAGGCGTCGGCCCCCGCCGCAGTCAAGCGGCGATCGGGCGCTTTTGAGAGGTCTCGGCCGCACTTCTGCCGATTCGCTGCAATCGCCTGCCAGCTCCATCCACCAGGACGCTGTTCCAGAACACTCCGAGGCGGCGGCGCTGGTGTCGACCGTTCCGAAGTTCGTCGGCGATGCCGACGAACTTCGGAACCGGCACACTAGTGTGATGATTCCGACGTTCGTCGGCGAACTTCGGAATCTGAATCACACTGGATTCAATAGATTAGTGGCCCGCTTGTCCCTGAAGTTCGCGGACGAATTTCAGGGGCGGGACACTAGCGAGATTTCGGCGCGAGCGTGAACCGGACGGTGAGACCCTGCGAGTCCCGGGTGATTTCCAAGCTCAAGCGCTCCTTCTCGCGCTGGAAGCTGCGTTCGCTCAGGCGCTGCCAGCCGAGCTGGGGCAAGGTCGAGGCGTAGAAGGCGATGACCGTTTCAGGGCTGACCTGGCCCTTTGCATAGGCGACGACGATGCGGCCCTCGGGCGCATCGAAGCTCAAGCCCGCGTCCGGGAGTGCGGCCAATCCGTCCATCAATGGCAGGTCTTCCACACCCTCGACGAATCCCGGCTCCGCCGCCACGCTAGCGGGCCAAAGCAGCAGACTCGACAAGAGCAAGGCGGACGCCAAGCTCAGAAGCGGCCCCGCTCGCATCTCAGCGCTGCCGCTTGCCGCAATAGAAGGTCGAGCGACCGGACTGCACGATCCGTCTGACGCCGACCCGGCAATTGCAGTCGGGGCAGGGCTCGCCCTCGCGGTCGTAGACCGCGAAGCGATGCTGGAAATAACCGAGCTCGCCATCCGGCCGGCGGTGGTCGCGCAAGCTGGAGCCGCCGGCCTCGATCGCCTCGGCCAGCACCGACTTGATCGCCTCCGTCAGTTTCTGGGCGCGTGCGCCCGAGACGGTTCCCGCCTTGCGCAAGGGCGAGATGCCGGCGTGAAAGAGCGCCTCGGAGACATAGATGTTGCCGAGCCCGGCCACGACGCGCTGGTCCAGGAGGGCGGCCTTGATCGGCGCCGCCTTGCCTTGAAGGCGTTTGGCGAGGCTCGGCCCATCGAAGCTGGCATCGAGCGGCTCCGGTCCGAGACCGGCGAGAAGCTTGTGGCGCCCGAGATTGGCTTCGTCGGTCAGATCCAGCATGCCGAACCGCCTGGCGTCGTTGAAGCGGACGACATGGCCGCTGTCGTCGGCGAAGGTCACATGGTCATGGGGGTCCAGCCGGTTGGGCAATCCCGATGTCACCAGCATGCGCCCCGACATGCCGAGATGGGCGATGAGCACGCTCTGATCGTCGAACCCCATGAGGATATATTTGGCGCGGCGTCGCAGCGAGGTCACCCGGCGCCCGGTCAGCCTTTGGGCGAGATCGGGCGGCAAGGGCCAGCGCAGATCGGGCCGGCGGACCTCGACCTTGACCAGAACATGGCCGAGCAGCACGGCCGCCAGTCCCCGGCAGACGGTTTCGACTTCGGGAAGCTCAGGCACGTTGCGAGTGTCCGTCGCGATCGGGATGCCCCCACCCCAACCCTCCCCCACCGGGGGTGGAATTTGGGAGGGGGCGGGGACCACCCCCTCCCCGACCCTCCCCGGGACGCATGGGGGAGGGAGTAGAAATGCGTTTCGACTCCCTCCCTCGCCGAAGGCGGGGGAGGGTTGGGGTGGGGGCACGCGGCAGTTCCAAGCTCACCTGCAAAGCAACTCCTGTGGCCTGCATGTGTAGCCTAGGCCCTTGCGTTGGCGCTATGGTCCCCGCCCATGGCGAAGCCCGAGCCCGGATCGGACAACGAAGCGACCGCCTCCTTCGGCTATCGCGAGGTGCCGAAGGCGGACAAGCGCGGCCTCGTGCGCGATGTCTTCGAGAGCGTCGCCGGGCGCTACGATCTGATGAACGACTTGATGAGCGCCGGCATCCATCGGCTGTGGAAGGCGGCCCTCATTCGCCTTCTCAAGCCCACGCCGAGCATGCATCTCCTCGACGTGGCCGGCGGCACCGGCGACGTGGCCCAGCGCTTCCGCCAGGCCGGCGGCGGCAGGGTGACGGTGGTCGATCTCACCCCGGAGATGCTGAGCCACGGTCGGGCCCGGGCCGTCGATGCCGGCCTCCTCGACGGCATCGACTGGGCGGCAGGCGATGCCGAGGCCTTGCCGCTGGCCGACCGCTCGGTCGATGCCTATTCGATCGCCTTCGGCTTGCGCAACGTGACCGAGCCCGAGACGGCGCTCGGCGAAGCCCACCGGGTGCTCCGGCCCGGCGGTCGTCTCGCGGTGCTGGAATTCAGCCCGGCGGTGCTGCCGGGCCTGAGCCAGGTCTATGATCTCTACTCCTTCCGCGTGCTGCCCCTCTTGGGCGGGCTCGTCGCCGGCGATGCCGGCTCCTATCGCTATCTGGCGGAGAGCATCCGCCGCTTCCCCCGACCGGAGGTCTTGGCCGAGATGATCCAACGCCAGGGCTTCGCCGGGGTGCGCTGGCAGGCGATGACCGGCGGCATCGCCGCCTTGCATTCGGGCTGGCGGGTGTGAGCGGCCACGCCGGCGCCAGCCTCGGCGGTGGTTAGCGCCTGAATGCTCCGCGCCCTTCGCCACGCGCTCCGGCTGGTATCGATCGCGCGCACGCTCGCCCGCCACGACGCGCTTTTTGTCCTCGAGCTGGTGCCGGTCGCCCCGGCGCTGACGGCGCTGGCTGGGCTCATGCGGCGAGAGGCGTCGGGACGTCCTGGCGAGCGATTGGCCGCGGCGCTCACCGATTTGGGGCCGAGCTTCATCAAGCTCGGACAGTTGCTCGCCACCCGGGCCGATCTCATCGGCGAGGAGATGGCCGCCGATTTGAGCCTCCTCCAGGACCGATTGGCGCCGTTTCCCGGCATCGAGGCCGGAAAGACCGTCGAGAGCGAGCTCGGCAAGCCGATCGGAGAGCTGTTCCAGAGCTTCGAGGCGGCAGCGGTCGCCGCCGCCTCGATCGCCCAGGTGCATCTCGCGGTGACCTGCGCGGGCAAGCCGGTCGCGGTCAAGGTGCTGCGCCCCGGCATCGAGGCGGCGTTCCGCCGCGATACCGAGCTCTTCCGCTGGGTGGCCGAGCGCATCGAGGCGAGCCTCCCCGCCTTGCGCCGGCTCCGGCCGCAAGCGGTGGTCGAGACCTTCACCGAGACCGTGCGCGTGGAGATGGATCTGAGGCTGGAAGCGGCGGCTGCCTCGGAGCTTGCCGAGAACTTCGCCGGGGATCCGGATTTCCGCGTGCCGAAGGTGGACTGGGAGCGAACCGCGCGCCGGGTGCTCACCCTCGAGCGCGTCGAAGGCATTCGCATCGACGACGTGCCGGCGCTGATTGCCGCCGGCCAGGATATCGATGCGGTACTGGCGAAGTCGGCCGCCGCCTTCTTCCGGCAGGTCTTCCGCGACGGCTTCTTTCACGCCGACATGCATCCCGGCAACATGTTCGTCGCCGCGGACGGCAGCTTGGCGCCGGTGGATTTCGGCATCATGGGACGGCTCGATGTGGCGACACGGCGCTATCTGGCCGACATGCTCATCGGCTTCCTTGCCCGCGACTATCGACGCGTGGCCGAGGTGCATTTCCAGGCGGGCTACGTGCCGGCGCACAAATCCGTCGACGCCTTCATGCAAGCCTGCCGGTCGATCGGCGAGCCGGTGCTGGGCAAGCCGCTCAACGAGATCTCCGTCGGCCGACTCCTGGCCCAGCTCTTCCAGGTGACCGAGACCTTCGAGATGGAGACGCAGCCGCAGCTCCTCTTGCTGCAGAAGACCATGGTCGTGTCCGAGGGCGTGGGGCGCACACTCAATCCTCGAGTCAATATGTGGCAGTTGGCGCAGCCCTTGATCGAGGCATGGGTGCGTGAGCACCGCGGACCCGAGGCCAGGATCGGCGAGGCCATGGGCAGCGTTGCTCTGACGATCGAGCGGCTGCCATCTCTCGTCCGCGACACCGAACGCGCCGTCAGCGCGATCTCCGGCGGAGTCAAGCTGCACCCCGACACCATGCAGGCACTCGCCGGCGCCTTGCGCGCCGGCCAAAGCGGGTCATGGCCGCTCTGGCTGGCGATCCTGGCGCTCGCCCTTATCGTCGGCATCTACTTCCTGCGCTGAGGCAGCACCCCTTGGAGACAGCGTCTAGATCGGTCTCTGTTCCCGTCGGATGCCCCCACCCCAACCCTCCCCCAGCAATGCTGGGGGAGGGAGCCAGAGCGCATCATCACGCCCTCCCTCGCCGCTAGGCGGGGGAGGGTTGGGGTGGGGGCATTCGCTGCAAGGATCCGCCCTACCCCAGCACTCGCAGCAGCGCCTGCGCCTGCTCGGAGATGAGCGTCGGGCCGCTGATGTCGGGAAACTTGCCCCAGTTCTTGTCGACCCATTCCATTCCCTCGAACCGCCGTGGCGTCGCATAGCGCGGCACCACGTGAAAATGCACCAGCGGGTCCACCATCATCAGCATCAGATAGTTGATCTTGTCGTAGGCGAACGCGTCCTTGAGACGCGTTTCCACGTCCTTCACCACTTCGGCCAGGCCGGCGAACTCCTCCGGGCTCAGCTGGGAGAGCTGGATTGCTTCGCGCCTGACCGACAAGACCGAGGCGCCCAGCGTGCAATGCACCGGCCTCAGCGACCACACCCAGTCGCGATAGGATTTGACCGCGAGCTCGGCCGTGCGGAATTTCAAGGCGAATTCGGAGAGCGCAGTCATCGGTTCCGGCGGAGCCAAGAATGCCGAGACGGTAGCAGCGGCCGCCTTTGCCGGCGAACGGGAATTGCACTTTGCCCGGCTGGGGCTTATTTTAACAGGCTGTCAATGTAGTTTCCGCCGGAGCCGGCCATGCTCAAAGGCAAGCGGATCCTGCTGGTCATCGCCGGCAGCATCGCCGCCTACAAGACTCTCGACCTGATCCGCCGCCTGCGAGAGCAGGGTGTCGCCATCAGCGCGATCCTGACCAAGGGCGGGGCCGAGTTCGTGACTGCGCTCTCCGTCGGCTCGCTCACCGGCGAGAAGGTCTACAGCGAGCTGTTTTCGCTGACCGACGAGGCGGAGATGGGACATATCCGGCTCTCGCGGCAAGCCGAGCTGGTGGTGGTGGCGCCGGCGAGCGCCGACCTCATGGCGCGGATGGCGGCGGGCATGGCCGATGATCTGGCGACCGCCACCTTGCTCGCGACCGACAAGCCCGTACTGATCGCGCCTGCCATGAATGTGATGATGTGGCGCAATGCGGCGACGGCGGCGAACCTGGCGCTCCTCAAGAGCCGCGGCATCCTCACCGTCGGACCCAATTCCGGCGAGATGGCCGATGGCGAGTCCGGTCCCGGGCGGATGGCGGAGCCGGCGGAGATCCTGGCGGCGGTCGAGAGCTTCTTTACCGCTTCCGGGGTGCTCAAGGGACGCCGCGCCTTGGTGACCAGCGGGCCCACTCATGAGGCGATCGATCCCGTGCGCTACATCGCCAATCACTCCTCGGGCAAGCAGGGCCATGCGATCGCGGCCGCACTCCGCCGCCTCGGCGCCGAGACCACGCTGGTGACCGGCCCGTCGATGGAGCCGGACCCGCCCGGTGTCAGCGTGGTGCGCATCACCTCGGCCAGCGAGATGCTGGCGGCTTGCGAAGCGGCGCTGCCCGCCGAGATTGCGGTCTGTGCGGCGGCGGTTGCCGATTGGCGGGTCGCCGATCCGCCGACCGCCAAGATCAAGAAGGCCGCCGGCGCGCCGCCGCCCCGGCTCGAGCTGGTGGAGAATCCGGACATCCTCGCCACGCTTGCCACGCCAGGCAAACGCCGGCCGGCGCTGGTGGTCGGATTCGCCGCCGAGACCGGCGATGTGGTGCGGCTCGCAACCGACAAGCGCCGGCGCAAGGGCTGCGATTGGATCGTCGCCAACGACGTCTCGCCCGGCACGGGCACATTTGGGGGCGATCGGAACCGGGTGCATCTCATCTCCGAATCCGGCGCCGAGGCGTGGCCGCTCCTCGGCAAAGCCGAGGTGGCGCGGCGCTTGGCCGAGCGCATCGCCCAGCATTTCTCGCCCGTGAGCAAGCATGAGGCGGCGCAATGAGTGTCGCCGTTCCCGTGCTCCGCCTCGCCCACGCCGCGGGTCTGCCGCTGCCGGCCTATGCCACGCCGGGAAGTGCGGGCCTCGACCTCATGGCCGCGACCGATCGGCCGCTCGCCGTCGAGCCGGGCGAAAGGCTGGTGGTGCCGACCGGAATCGCGATCGCGCTGCCGCCGGGGTTCGAGGCGCAGGTGCGCCCGCGCTCCGGGCTCGCCTGGGAGCATGGCGTGACCGTGCTGAACGCGCCCGGCACCGTCGATTCCGATTATCGCGGCGAGATCCAGGTTCTGCTGATCAATCACGGCGCCAAGCGCGTGACCATCACCCGCGGCCAGCGCATCGCCCAATTGCTGGTGGCCCCGGTCTCGCGGGTGGTCTGGCAGGAGCGCACCGAGCTGGGTGCGACCGAGCGCGGGCCTGGGGGTCACGGTTCGACCGGCAGCGCCCCCCTGCCGACGAGCCGCACCGCCACGAGCTGATCCCATGCTGCGCCCGTCGAAAAAGCTCGTCTGCACCATCGAGGCGGTTCTCGACATCGCCTACAACGCCGCCGATCGTCCCGTGCGCGCCAAGGAGATCACCAGGCGCCAAGGGGTGCCGCCGCGCTTTCTCGAACCCGTCCTGCAGGATCTCGTGCGGGCCGGCGTGCTCGACAGCGTGCGCGGACCCCGCGGCGGCTATCGGCTGGCCCGCGAGCGCCGGCGCATCACCCTTGGCGATCTCTGCCGGGCCAGCGGCGCCTTCGAGGAAGCGAGCGAGGAGGAGATGGCGCCGAACGGCTCGATCCTCGCCGAGCAAGTCGTGCGCCCGCTCTGGGCCGATCTTCGCTCCGAGCTCGCCACCAGGCTCGAATCCGTCACCCTCGACGATCTTTGCCAGCGGGCGCAGAGCGCCGGCATCCCGAGCCAATCCGGGGATTGCCTCGACTTCAATATTTGAGCAGGCCGCCGCGGCGGATGATGACTGAAGCTCACCCTGAGTTCGGCATCTGGATCGTTCGGCCGCCGGGCTTCGTGCATAGCCGCGGCTTCGAAGAGGTGGCCGAAGCGCTCCAGGCCGGGCTGGTAGCGCTCGGCCATTCCGCGGCGATCGTCGACCCGCCGGCATGGGCCGCCCGTCGGCTCATCGTGCTCGGCGGACAGCTCATCGATCCCGGATATTTCGACCGCCTGCCCGCCGATGCCGTCATCTTCAATTTGGAGCAGATCTTTCCCGGTTCGCCCTGGCTCGAGCCGCACTACGTGGAGCTTCTGCGCCGGTTCGAGGTCTGGGACTATAGCCAGCGCAACCTCGATGAGCTGCGCCGGCTCGGCATCGACAATTGCCGGCTTTGCGGGATCGGCTACGCCTCCTGTCTCACGCGCATTCCCGAAGCCGTCGAGGACATCGACGTTCTTCACTATGGCAGCATGAACGCCCATCGGCGCTCGGTCCTGGCCGGGCTCGTGGAGCGGGGAGCGGTCGTCCGGCACGTCTTCGGCGTCTTTGGCGAAGACCGCGATCGGCTCATCGCCCGCTCGAAGATCGTGCTCAACATGCATTTCTACGAAGGGCGCGTCTTCGAGATCGTTCGGGTCTCCTACCTCTTGGCGAACCGACGGTTCGTCGTCTGCGAATACGGGACCGACCCCGGGTTGGAGGAGCCGTTCGCCGGTGGCGTCGCCTTCGCGCCGCATGAGGAGCTGGTCGACACCTGTCTTCGCTATTTGGCCGATCCGGACGCTCGCAAGCGCATTTCCGAGCGGGGATTCCAGCGATACAGTGCCATGCTGCAGGCCGATATGCTGCGCCGGGTGCTGAGCCAGCCCGGCGAGCGCCTCGGCTCCAATATTTGAGTGCCAAATCTATTCGATCGACAGAATTATTTGATCGACAGGATGAGTGGCCGAGCGGTGCCGACCACCCTATATTCACCGCCAGCTTGTCGAATATTCTAAATCACAGAACAAATAGGTGAAATCATGACTGCCCGCCGCGCCGAACCGCAAGAGCCCGCGCCCGAATTTCGCGGCCGCATCTATGACAGCATTCTGGAGACCGTCGGCGCCACGCCCTTGGTCAAGCTCCAGCGCTTTGCCGCGCATCACGGCGTCTCCGGCGAGCTCCTCGGCAAGCTGGAATTCTTCAATCCGCTAGCCTCGGTCAAGGACCGCATCGGGCTCGCCATGATCGAGGCGGCCGAGCGCGAGGGAAAGGTCGGCAAGGGCACGACCTTGATCGAGCCGACCTCGGGCAATACCGGCATCGCCCTTGCCTTCGTCGCCGCATCCAAGGGCTACCGGCTCATCCTGACCATGCCCGAAAGCATGTCGGTGGAGCGGCGCCGGATGCTGAAGCTGCTGGGGGCCGAGCTCGAGCTCACACCCGCCGCCGCCGGCATGAAGGGTGCCATCCAGCGGGCCGAGGAGCTGGTCAAGAGCACCCCCAATTCTTTCATGCCGCAGCAGTTCAAGAATCCGGCGAACCCGGCGGTACACCGGCGGACCACGGCCGAGGAGCTGTGGCGGGACACCGGCGGCAAGCTCGACGTGTTCGTCACCGGCGTCGGCACCGGCGGCACCTTGACCGGAGTCGGCGACGTCTTGAAGCCGCGCCTGCCCGGCTTGCGCATCGTCGCCGTCGAGCCGGAAGACTCAGCCGTGCTCAGCGGACGACCGCCGGGCCCACACAAGATCCAGGGAATCGGTGCCGGCTTCGTGCCCGACATTCTCGAGAAGAAGCACATCGACGAGATCGTGCGCATCGCCAACCAGACCGCCTTCGAGGCCGCGCGGGCGCTGGCGCGGCTCGAAGGCATCCCCGTCGGCATCTCCGCCGGTGCGGCGCTGGCGGCGGCGGTCGAGGTCGGCAAGCGGCCGGAGATGAAAGGCAAACGGATCGTGGTGATCATCCCCGACTTCGCCGAGCGCTATCTCTCGACCGCGCTCTTCGACGGGCTCTGAGAGATTTGTTCGTCATTGCCGGGCCAGTCTTTTCCCCCGCGCGCGCAGCCGCCACGCCAACCCTGCGCGCGCTGGGATATAGTTGCCCGGCGATCCATCGTGCTCTTGTTAGATGGACCCCCGGGTCAAGCCCGGGGGTGACGAAAACGGAGGGGTTCGTCAGGTGCCCGTAGAGCTGACCGACGCGCAATTCGAGCGCTATGCCCGCCACCTCATCCTGGATGAAGTCGGCGAAGAGGGCCAAGCGCGGCTGATGCAGGCGCGCGTGCTGGTCGTCGGCGCCGGCGGATTAGGCTCGCCGCTGTTGCTCTATCTCGCCGCCGCCGGTGTGGGCACGATCGGCATCGCCGATGATGACGAGGTGTCGCTCTCCAATCTGCAGCGCCAGATCGTGCATTCGACCCAAGCGCTCGGCGAAGCCAAGGTCAAGAGCGCCCGGCGCACGCTCGCCTCCGTCAATCCCGAGACAAGCATCGTCATCCACGATACGCGGCTCGTTCACTCTAATGTTCTGGAGATCATCGAGGGCTACGACATCGTCGCCGATGGCAGCGACAACTTCGCCACCCGTTATCTCTTGACCGATGCCTGCTTCCAGGCGCGCAAGATATTGGTCTCGGGCTCGCTGCTGCGCTTCGAAGGGCAGCTATCGACCTTCAAACCGTGGACCGGCGGGCCTTGCTACCGCTGCCTCTTCGCCGAGGCGCCGCCGCCCGATCTGATTCCGCGCTGCGAGGAGGCGGGCATCCTGGGCTCGGTCGCCGGCGTCATCGGCACCGTGCAGGCAACCGAAATCTTGAAGGAGATCCTGGGCCTTGGACAGTCGCTCTCCGGCCGGCTGATGATCTACGACGCGCTCTCGGCCGAGTTCCGCACCATCCGCTTCAAGCCCGATCCCAATTGCCGGCTCTGCGGGCCCAAGGCCACGATCCGCGATCTGTCGGAGCACAAAGAGAAGGCGCCGTCCGGCACCACCTGAGGGGTAACGGCGATCCGTAGCGCGAACCGGACGCGGCGCGGTCGGCCGCTTGCCGACGGCAAAAACCAGCGTATATTATGGTAATATACGCGGGATGATGGATTTCGACCGCATCATCGGTTTCGAATGGGATGCCGGCAACGCTCGAAAGAGCGAGGACAAGCATGGTGTTACGCAGGCAGAAGCCGAACAGGCATTCCTGAACGAGCCGCTGGTGGTTGCCGCCGACCCTGTGCACAGCGCTGCCGAGCCGCGCTTTCACGCCCTGGGTCGGACCGACGGCGAGCGGTTATTGCACATCGTGTTCACGCTCAGATCCGAAGACACCCTCATTCGCGTGGTCTCGGCGCGAGACATGAGCCGCAAGGAGAGGATGCGCTATGAAGAGAAGAACTAGGGCAGCGCCGCGGTTCCGCAGCGAAGGCGAAGAGCGCGCCTATTGGGAAAGCCACGACTCCTCCAGGGCGATCGATTGGAACATGGCGGAGCGGGTCCGTTTTCCTAACCTGAAGCCTTCGACCATTTCCATTTCTTTGCGCCTGCCCGTCGGGCTTTTGGAACGGATCAAAATCGCAGCCAACAAGCGCGACGTGCCCTATCAGTCGCTCATCAAGACCT
Source organism: Pseudomonadota bacterium (assembly GCA_016195085.1). Lineage (NCBI taxonomy): Bacteria > Pseudomonadati > Pseudomonadota > Pseudomonadota bacterium. Next base: position 17,119 of record JACQAG010000059.1, read on the forward strand.
GGCTTGCGGAAAAGGTCGACTGAGAGGAAATGCTTCGATGAGAAATGTGGATCGACGCCACGATGTGCGCGAGGGCGTGGAGCTCGGCTCGCTTCATGCTCCCTCTCCCATGGGGAGAGAGGCGGCGCATGACCAATCTATGCATGCCGGCGCCGCTTCCCCTCACCCGCGCTTCGCGCGACCTCTCCCGCGGGGAGGGTCGGGGAGGGGGTGGTCCCCACCCCCTCCCAATGTCCACCCCCGGGGAGAGGTAATGAACAATCGAGAAGCGCTTTCTCAGTAGGGCGAGCCCGAGGCGGCGCGGCGGCCGTTGGTCTTCTTCGGCGGTGCCTTGGCCGGTGCCGCTTTTCCCGGCGCGACCCCTTCGCGCATCTCCGCCATGGCCTGCTTGGCAGCCGCGGTCAACAGACGCGCATCGCCCATCACCGTCACCAGGTCGAAGCCGGCGGTGCGCATGCGCTTGGCGTAGGCGGGAGAGGCCGTGTGGATGCCGGCCTTGATGCCGTGCCGCTTGCAGGCCTTGAGGATGGTCATGATGACGCCCAGGCGAAAGTCATCGGTGTGGTCGGCGCCGGGCCCCTTGCCCAGCGAGATCGATAGATCCGAGGGGCCGATATAGACCCCGTCCAAGCCCTTGACCGAGAGAATCTGGTCGAGGTTCTCCAAGGCCTCCTTGGTCTCGATCATGGCGAGCGCCACCACCACGTCGTTCGCCTTGTCGTGATAGTCCGCCCCGCCATAGAGGGTGGCGCGGATCGGCCCGGAGCTGCGATAGCCCTTCGGCGCGTAGCGGGTGGCGCCGACGAAGCGCTGGCACTCCTCGCGGCTGTTGATCATCGGGCAGATGACGCCATAGCCGCCGGCATCGAGCACTTTCATCACCTGCCCCGGCTCGTTCCAGCTGACCCGCGCCATGGGCACGACTTGCGTGGTGGAGATCGCCTGGAACATCGAGACCATCATCTGGTAGTCGATGATGCCGTGCTGCATGTCGACGACGAGCGAATCCCAGCCGGCATGGGCCATGACCTCGGCGTTGAAGGCGCCGGGCATGTTGAGCCAGCCATTGACGACGCAGCCGCCCTTTTTCCAGATCTGCTTGACGATATTCGCGCGCATGGAATCCTCCGGATGGTCTTTGGTGGGGCGGCGTCGGCCTTGGGATGGCCGCTTGAGCCAAAGGGCGAGACGCCTAGGCTGGCCCGGTCGCGGGTGAAGTGCAAGGACAACCCGTGTCGAGGCTCACAGCATCTGCTCGAAGACCCGATCGGGCGGCTTGTGGCCGTCGACGAAGCTCTTGATGTTGATGATCACCCGCTCGCCCATGGCAAGCCGTCCTTCGTTGGTGGCCGAGCCGATATGCGGCAGCAGCACGACGTTGTCGAGCTCGATCAGCTTCGGCGGCACGCCGGGCTCATGCTCGTAGACGTCGAGACCGGCGCCGGCGATCTCACGCCGGATCAAGGCCTGGGTCAGCGCCGCCTCGTCGATCACCTCGCCGCGCGCGGTGTTGACCAGGATCGCATCGGGCCGCAAGAGCTTGATCCGCCGGGCGGAGAGGAGATGGAACGTCGCCGGCGTGTGCGGACAGTTGACCGAGATCACGTCCATCCGGCTCAGCATCTGGTCGAGGCTCTCCCAATAGGTGACGTCGAGCTCCCCCTCCAGGTCGGGCAGAACCGGTCGGCGGTTGTGATAATGCACCTGCAGGCCGAAGCCCTTCGCCCGCCGGGCGACCGCGGCACCGATGCGTCCCATGCCGACGATGCCGAGACGCTTGCCGCTGAGCCTGATTCCCAGCATCGAGGTGGGCGCCCAGCCCGTCCACTTGCCGGCGCGCAACAGCCGCTCGCCCTCGCTCAAGCGGCGGGCGACCGCCAGGATGAGCGCCATCACCATGTCGGCGGTGTCCTCGGTCAACACACCGGGCGTGTTGGTGACGGCGATGCGGCGCTCGCGCGCCGCCTCGAGGTCGATATGGTCGACGCCGGTGCCGAAGGAGGCGATCAGGCCGAGACTCTCGCCGGCGGCGGCAATGACGCTGCGGTCGATGCGGTCGGTCACCGTCGGCACCAGGATCGCGGCCTCGGCGGCGGCGGCGCGGAGCTCGGGCTCGCTCAGCTTCCGGTCGTCGAGATTCAACCGGGCATTGAACAGCTCCATCATCCGCGTCTCGGTGGCGGCGGGGAGCTTGCGGGTCACGATGACCAGGGGTTTGCGGCTCGGCATCGGCGCCTCGCTAGTGTGATGATTCCGAAGTTCGTCGGCGAGCTTCGGAATCTGAATCACACTAGATTCGACCAATTAGTGGCCCGCTTATCCCTGAATTTCGCGGGCGAATTTCAGGGGCGGGACACTATCGAGGCTTCCGCCTAACAGGCCGGGGCCGCAATGTCAAAAACCGGCCCGAAACGGAATCCGCGGGCTTCCCGGCCTTGACCGGCGGCGGCCTGCGCTATATTCGCCCTCCTCGATGTCCGTCCGCCGCCTCGCCCTCATCATCGTTGCCCTTCTCGCTCTCGACGGCAGCGCCCTTGCCGATCGCGTCGGCCGGGTCACCGGCCTGCCGCTGCCGCGCTTCCTCAGCCTGAAGAGCCCCGAGGTCAATCTGCGCACCGGGCCCGGAACCCAATACCCCGTCGAATGGGTGTTCGTGCGCCGCCTGCTCCCGGTCGAGGTGCTGGACGAGTTCGAGAACTGGCGCAAGATCCGGGACAGCCAAGGGGCCGAGGGCTGGGTGCACCTCACGGTCCTGTGGGCCCGCCGCTCCATGCTGGTGACGGGATCGACGCGCAGCCTCCGACGCAGCAACCGCGAGGATGCCGAGACCGTCGCCATGGCCGAGGCCGGCGTCATCGGCCGGCTCTTGGAGTGCCGGGAGGCCTGGTGCCGGGTCGAGATCGCCGGCACCCGCGGCTGGCTGAAGCGCCAGGAATTCTGGGGCGTCTACGAGGATGAAGCGGTGAAGTAGACGCGGGCGGCGCCGGGGCGCCGTTTTGCCATGCACCAACTGCTACCTTGCATAACAAGGTATCGATTGCTACTCTCCCTGGGCGCCAACGCCATCCACGGCTCCAACACCCTCGAATGACCGCCGCCGCCTCACCTCCCGAAGCCCAATCGGAGCCGACCCAGGTCCAGCTGAAGAAGGGCGTGCTCGAGCTCTGCGTCTTGGCGCTGCTGGCCCGCGGCGACAACTACGCCTACGAGATCGCCAGCCGCCTGTCGCGTGCGATCGATATGGGCGAGGGCACGATCTATCCGCTCATGCGCCGCATCGAGCGCGCCGGCTTGGTTGCCACATACCTCGTCCAGTCCGACAGCGGGCCGGCCCGCAAATACTACAAGCTCACCAAAACCGGCCGCGCGCATCTCGCCGCCCTCAAGGCGGAGTGGAACAGCTTCGCCCGCGACGTCGCCGCCATCTTGGGAGACTCCTAGATGACTCGAATCGATTTCCTTGAAACCCTGCGTCGGGGCCTCGCGGGCCTGCCGCAAGCCGACAACGAGGACATCCTCGCCGACTACGAGGCGCATTTCACGGAAGCGATCCGCGCCGGGCGGAGCGAGGACGAGGTCGCCAGCGCCATGGGCGATCCCTCACGCCTGGCGAAGGAGCTCCGCGCCGAGGCGGGTTTCCGGCGCTGGGAGAAGGAGCGCAGCACCCGCAATCTCGCCGGTGCCATCCTGGCGCTCATCGGCCTGGCGGCGGTCGATGTCGTGCTCTTGCTGCCGCTCCTTTGCTGGTTGGCATTCTTCGTGCTGGTCATGGCCATTGTCCTGGGTGCTGCCTGCATTGTCGGCCTGGTGCTGGTGACCGGTTTCGTCGCCTGGCACCCTTTCGCGCACATCGCCGGATCCTTGTCGCGCACGCTCTTCGGCATCGGGCTGTTGGCCGGCGGCATCGGCGGCGGCGCGGTCTTGTTCCTCATCCTGGAGTGGTTCGTCCGTCTCTTGGGCAAGTTCGCGCGGCTGCACTACCGACTGGTCAGCCCTGAAGACGACGCGCTTTCGAGGAGATGACCCATGATCAGACCCATCGCCATCCTCGCCATCGCCGGCCTCGCCGTCTCTGCCGTCTCGCTGTCGATCGCCGCCTCTTTGGATCGGGCTCCGTTCGTCGCCGCCTGGCCGGCGTGGGATCGGGGGATCATGCAGGACGCCTGCACCGGCGGAGCCGAGCAGCAAAGCCGCGAGCTCGCCTGGGACGGCGACGGCAGCCGCCTCGACATCGGCGTGCCGGCGGTCGCTCAGGTCGAGCCAGGAGTCGAGCGGAAGATCCACGTGGAAGGCCCGGCCGCCGCGGTCCAGCATCTGGCGATGCAGGATGGGCAGCTCAGCTTCGATGGCTGCCTCTGGAACGGCTCGCCCGGCCAGCTCACGATCCATGTGTCCGGCCCCTCGATCCGGCGCTTCGCCGTGAGCGGTGCGGGCCGGCTGGTGCTCGAAAGAATCGATCAGCCCGACATCGACATTGCGATCGCCGGCGCCGGATCGATCGCCGGCAAGGGCCATGCCGGCGAGGCAAAAATCAGGATCGCCGGCGCCGGCAAGGCGGAGCTGGGTGAGCTTGCGGTCGAGCGGCTGACGGTGCGGATCGCCGGCAGCGGCCGGGCGACGGTCGCGCCCAAGGACTCGGCCGATGTGAGGATCGCCGGCTCGGGCGATGTGCGGCTCGCGACACGGCCCGCGCATCTCACGACCCGTATCTCCGGATCCGGACGCATCCGCGAGGCGCAATCCAGCTCGACCACGCCCTGAGGAGCCGATGATGATGCCATCGAGAGCGCTCGCAGGTGCCGTGCTGCTCGGCTTGGCGGCGGCGTCGATCGCGCTGCCGGCGGGCGCTGTCGGCTTCCAATACGTGTCCGTGCCGGACCCGGATGATCGGCCGCTCGAGGTCGGCATCTGGTATCCGAGCGATGCGCCTGCCGCGCCACAGAAGGAGGCGCTCCTGCCGCAGATCGTGGCGCCCGATGGAGCGCTTGCCGGCGAGCATCTGCCGCTGGTCGTCATTTCCCATGGCAGCGGCGGCTGGTTCGGCAGCCATGTCGACACCGCCCTGGCGCTGGCCGAAGCCGGCTATGTGGTGGTGGCGCCGACGCATACCGGCGACAATTTCCGCGACAAGAGCGACTTCGGCACCCTCAAATCCTTGCAGAGCCGGCCACGGCACGTGCAGCGCGTGCTCGACTACATGCTGGAGGCCTGGCCCGCGCATGGCCGTCTCGACCCGGCGGGCATCGGTATCTTCGGATTTTCGGCCGGAGGCTATACGGCCCTGGTGGCGATCGGCGGCGAGCCCGCTCTCGGCCGCATCAATCCCGATTGCGCCGCCGACCCCGCGGGATCCGCGTGTCGTCGCCGCGTCGCGCAGCCCAAGCCCGCCAAGCGATCGAGGCCGGTTTGGCCGCACGTGCCGCGCTTCAAGGCAGCGGTCATCGCCGCCCCCGGACTCGGCTACGCCTTCGATGCGCCGGCACTCGCCGGAGTCCATGTTCCGGTGCAGCTCTGGGCCGGCGCCGAAGACGCGATCGTGCCGACGCTGACCAGCACCGCGTTCCTGCGCCAGGCCTTGCCGACGGCGCCGGACTACCACCTCGTTCCCGACGCGCGGCACTACAGCTTCCTCACCCCCTGCGACGGCAGCGCGAACGAAGCCATGGACTACTGCAAAGATAAGGCCGGCTTCGATCGCCGCGCTTTTCATCGCGCGCTGAATGCCGCCATGCTCGCCTTCTTCAATATCCAGCTCCGTTCACATTGACGGTGCATCACGCTGGCACACGCAGGGCGACCTATCGAAGATCATCCCACCGGCGGCACGGTCTGGAAGGCAGCGATCGTCTACTCCGGTACGGTGGCGCTAAGCTGGAGCATGGTCGCAGCTCTCCGCCGCCCTCCTTGGATCCGGTGCACGATCTAGCGATAGGGCGTCAACGATGACGGGCTCTCGAGGAACGATGGACGAAACGCAGTTCTCCGAGCTTGCGTCCTGGATCACCGAGGTGGGTTTGGCCGGCCGCGCCGAGACCTTGATGCTGACCGGGTTTTGCGAGCGCGCGGTGGTGGCCGGGCTGCCGCTGGCGAGCGGCCTCGTCATCATCGACACGCTGCACCCGACCCATGAAGGCCACGCCTTTCGCTGGCGCGAGGACGAGGCGGAGACGAAGTTCATCGAGTATGGCAGCAGCCATGAGGGGAAAGCCGCGGAGACATGGCGCCGAAGCCCGTTCTATCGGCTGCTGGAGACAGGTGACTCCGTGCTGAGGCGGCGCTGGAATCCGGCGGCGCTGGCGGAATTTCCGTCGATCAAGGACATGGTCCCGCCGGGCTCCACCGAATACGTGGCGATGATCAGCCGCTTCGCCGCCGCCGGCGCCATCGGGGAGATGGATTGCGTCTATCTCGCCTGGACCACACGCCGCCCGGGAGGTTTCGACGACGAAGCGATGGCGGCCTTGCGGCGCCTCGTCCCCTTCCTTGCGATCGCGATGAAATGCGCGGCTCTCGCCCGAGTCGCCACCAATCTGGTCGAGACCTATCTCGGCCGCGGCGCCGGGCGGCTGGTCCTGAGCGGGCGCATCGCGCGCGGCGTGGCCGATCGGATCGAGGCCGTCTTGTGGTTCAGCGATCTTCGCGGCTACACCAAGATCTCCGACTCCTCGCCGCCGGAAGAGATCGTCCCCCTGCTCAACGACTATGCCGAGGCGGTGATCTCCGCCATCCACGCGGAGGGCGGCGACGTCTTGAAGCTGATCGGCGATGGCGTGCTGGCGATCTTCCGGGTCGAGGACCGCAAGGCGGCGTGTCGATCGGCGATCGCGGCGGCACTCGCCGCCGATCGGGCGATCGAGGAGCTGAACCAGCGCCGCGCCGGCCGGAATGCGCCCACGACCCACATGTATCTGGGGCTCCATAGGGGCGAGGTGTATTTCGGCAATATCGGCAGCAAGGATCGGCTCGACTTCACCGTGGTGGGTCCTGCGGTGAACGAGGTGAGCCGCATCGGCGCCATGTGCCGGTCCTTGGATCAACCGGTGCTGACCTCGGCCGGCTTTGCCGAAGCGCTTGGCGATGCCAGGCCGCGGCTGGTTTCCGTCGGCCGCTACGCGCTCCGCGGCGTCGGGCGGGCGCAGGAGCTGTTCACCATCGATCCGGAGGATCGCCGGTAGTGCTTTATGTCGTCGCCGGATTCAATATTCCAAGCCGCCGCTCAACGCGCTCGATCCGCTCGCCAAGGCGGTCAATGGCAGCCTGCATTCGCGCGCTCTCCGTTCTGACGGCCGCCAAGCCGAGCTCCACCGCCGAGAGACGATGTTTGATGTCCGTGATATCGGCGCGCATGAGACGCTGCTCGTCCAGCACTTGCTGGAGCATGCGCCCAATCAGATCGAGAGTGAAGGGCTCGGCCACGGGAATAGTCTAGTTCCCTGCCATTTCGAGGTCCAGATACCAACGCTGCAACGGCCTCGTGGACTCTGCAGCATCGAGACCGGCCGAGGACGCTCTTGATGCTCGGCCGGCCTAGTCGAAATCCGCCGCCAGCGCCGCGCGGATCGGTTCGGGCAGCACGGTCATGTGCCCGTATTGGGGATGCTCGAAGCCGAGAAGGACGTGCTCGCCCGGGGTCTTGAAGCGGCGGATCTGGGCTTGCGTGAAGGCGAAGTGCACGAACTGCACCGAGGAGGCCTTGCCCTCCTCGGAGGTGCGATCCTGGTCCTTCTCGGGTGCCGCATTGACCGTCTCCTCGTCGAGCCGCATGAACACCGTCTCCTCGACGCCGCCCAATTCGGCCAGCACGGTGCGGCGGCGCTCCGGATCGTCGATCTCGAAGAAAATGGTGGCGACCAGCTCCTCGCCTTTGGGAATGAGCGGATTGTAGGCGTCGAGCTCGCCCGCCACCTGCTCGGCCCCACCCTTCTCGATGTAGAGCATCTCGTGCACCTGCAGCCACATGCTCTGATAGCTCTCGAAATGGAAGGTGGCGTAGGGCCCGACCGCCAGGCGCCGGTTGCGCTTCTGCTCGATGATCTCCCGGCGCTTCTCTTTGCGGATCGCCGCATATTCGGCCATCGGCATGATGTCGGAAGGGGTGAGCCTGTGCTTGGCTTCCATGCTCGTCGGCCTTCCCTCAGAGACCGAGCCCGTAGGCTTTGGCGAAGATCTCGATCGGATGCAGGCTCTCCGGCAAGGCGCCCGCCCCGTCGAGGCGCTCCAGACCCTGCAGGATGTGGCGCGCTGCCAAGGGGCATTCGGAGGCGAGATAGGGTTTCGCCTCTATCTTGATCTGGCGCGCGACCGGTTTTCCCTGCTTCAGGGCAACCTCGAAATGCTGCTGCATGACGCCCCAGGAGCCGCCATGGCCGGAGCAGCGCTCGACCACCGCGAGCTCGGCGCCGGGGATGAGCCGCAAGAGGTCGGCCGCCTTCTGTCCGATGTTCTGCGCTCGCGCATGGCAGGCGATGTGGAGGCCGATGCCGCCATCGAGGGCCTGAAGGCCCGGCGCCAATCCTTCCTTGCGCGCGATGTCGACGATGTACTCGCTGATGTCCCAGGTGGCGCCGGCGAGCTTCTTCACCCGCTCATCCTCCGGCAGGATCAGCGGCCACTCGAATTTGAGCATGAGCGCGCAGGAGGGAATGAGCGCGATCACGTCATAGCCCCGGTCGATCCAGGGCCCGAGCTCGGATGCGACATGGGCGGCCTTGCCGGCGACCCGCGAGAGGGCGCCATGCTCGAGCTGCGGCATGCCGCAGCAGCCGGGATAGACCACCTCGGTTTCGACCCCGTTCTTGGCGAGAACGGCCTGTGCGGCGGCTCCGATTCTGGGCTCGTTGTAGTTGACGAAGCAGGTGGCGTAGAGGACGGCCTTGCGCCCATGGGCGGGCGCGCCGGCGTCGACTGCGGGCGGCCTCAACCGGGCACGGCGAAGGAAGGTCGAGCCTTGGAACTTCGGCAGCGCTGCCTCGCGGTGCACCTTCGCCACCCGCTCGAGGAGAGGGCGGGTCAGGCGATTGGAGGTGTCGCCGGCCCAGTTGACGATGGGTGCGGCCAGGCTCGCGAGCTTGCCGTTGCGATCGGTCTCGGTCAGCTGCCGCTCGGCGAAGGCGACCTCGCCCTTGCGTTCTGCGACCGCCCGATAGCGCAGCATCAGATGGGGAAAGTCGAGGTTGAATTCGTGCGGCGGCACATAGGGACATTTGGTCATGTAGCAGAGATCGCAGAGCGTGCAGGCATCCACGACCTGGGCGAAGTCCTCGCTCTTGACCGCGTGCATCTCCTCTGCGCCAGCGGCATCGACGAGATCGAAAAGCCGGGGAAAGCTGTCGCAGAGATTGAAGCAGCGGCGACAGCCATGGCAGATGTCGAAGACGCGCCGCAATTCGGCGTCGAGCTTGGCCTCATCCCAGAATTCGGGATTGGTCCAGTCGAGCTTGTGGCGTGTCGGCGCCTCAAGGCTGCCTTCGCGCATGCCCACTCCTACGACCCCGATCCATGCTCAGCAAAAGAAAAGCGAAGGGGACCGGTTCGAGAGGCTCGGTCCCCTTACGCGAGATGATTAGAGGCCGTCGAGCGCCTTCTGGAAGCGGCCGGCGTGACTCTTCTCGGCCTTGGCCAAGGTCTCGAACCAATCGGCGATCTCCTCGAAGCCCTCTTCGCGCGCCGTCTTCGCCATGCCCGGGTACATGTCGGTGTACTCGTGGGTCTCGCCGGCGATCGCGGCCTTCAGATTGAGGGCGGTGCCGCCGATCGGCTTGCCGGTCGCCGGATCGCCGACCACCTCGAGGAACTCGAGATGGCCATGGGCGTGGCCGGTCTCGCCCTCGGCGGTGGAACGGAAGACCGCGGAGACGTCGTTGTAGCCTTCGACATCGGCCTTCTGGGCGAAATACAGATAGCGCCGGTTCGCTTGGCTCTCGCCGGCGAACGCGTCTTTCAAGTTCTTCTCGGTCTTGCTGCCTTTTAAGCCAGCCATGACGCTCTCCTTCACTTGGACTCAAAATCGCGCTGGGGCACCACCCGGCCTGAGCCGGCAAGGTGCCTCCTCACGGGGCTGGTATGGACCAGCCGCCGGGCGAAGTCAATACATTAGAATTGATCCAAGAAGCGGCGTAACTCAAGCACTTGGCGGAGTTTATGCCGCCTATTTCTGTGTGTGCAGACGGATCACGACATCCACCCGATCGATGACCATGCCCGCCGGCGCGGCCGGCAGGCTGGTGACCGCCACGGCGTCATTGGCGATGTCGCGAAGCTCGCCCGTGTCGACGAACAGGAAGTGGTGGTGATCGGAGGTGTTGGTGTCGAAATAGGCGCAACCGGCCTCGACCACGACCTCGCGCAACAGCCCGGCGCGGGTGAACTGATTGAGGGTGTTGTAAACCGTGGCGAGCGAGACTGGGACCCGCGCCCGCACGGCCTCGCCATGCAGCTGCTCGGCGGTCACGTGCCGATCGGCCGCTTCGAAGAGCAGGCGTGCCAGCGCCAAACGCTGGCGGGTCGGCCTCAAGCCGGCGCGTCTCAGGCGCTCCAGGCTCTCTGCGAAGGGGCGGCTCGCGCCCCGCATCTTCTGGGTCATGCCGTTCGATTCCTAACCCTGCTCCCGGCCGAGACCGGCCGCGAAAGCGGATAACTCACTCAGTCGCCGGTGGTCAAGCGCTGCACCAGCTGGTTCACCGTTGGAACGAAACCATTGGCATAGAACGGATCGGAGGCGAAACGATAGGCGTTGTGCCCGGCGAACATGAGCTCGTTCTCGACCTCGCTCGAATGGCTGATGGCTTGCAGGGTTTTTTGGATGCAATAGGACCTGGGGTCGGCCTTCTTGTGGGTGGTGCCTTCCTCGTTCTGCGCCCAATTGGAGAAGAGGCAGGCGGACAGGCAACCCATGCATTCGATCTGATCGTTCTGGATCTGGCGGGCCTTGGCCGGGGCGACGAAAATGAGGGTGGTATCGGGCGTGCGCAGCGCCTCGGTGTAGCCCTGGGCGACCCAAGCATCGGCGCGGAGCTTGTCATGGGCGGTCAAGTACACCTCGCGGCCGCGGGCGCCGACTTTGAAGGAGGTGTCATGGTCGGCCACCGGGTGGGCCTGATAGGCGACCTGGCGCTCCGCTCGCTCCTTCAGCTCCCTCAGGAAAGCGTTGGTGACAGCCGAGGAATAGAATCCGGTCGGGCTGAACCGGTTGAGCCAGACATCGCCGTCCTTGAGCGTCAGCAGCTTCCGCTTCCAGGCAGGCGAGATCGGACTTTCCTGGGTCAAGAGCGGCCGCGTGCCGAATTGGAAGGCGACTTTGCCGATCTCGGGATTGTCGAGCCAATGCTCCCATTCCCGCATGTACCAGACCCCACCCGCCATGATGATCGGGGTCTCGCCCAGGCCGAACTCGTTCATGAGCTGGCGGAGCTCGCGCACCCGGGGATAGGGGTCCTCGGGGCGGGTCGGATCCTCGCTGTTGGAGATGCCGTTATGGCCGCCGGCAAGCCAGGGATCCTCGTAGACCACACCCCCCAGCCAATCGCGGAAGCGGTGATAGGCGCGCTTCCACAAGGCCCGGAAGGCGCGGGCCGAGGAGATGATCGGATAGTAGTAGACCCGGTACTGGGCGGAGATCTCGGCGATGCGATAGGGCATGCCGGCCCCGCAGGTGACGCCGTTTATGAGGCCCTTGGCGCCCTCGAGGATGCCGTGCAGCGTCCGCTCCGAGGCGGCCATCTCCCACAGCACGTTCATATGGATGCGGCCCTGGCCGCTCGCCTTCTCCCAGGCGATGCGAGCCTGGGCGATGCCGCCCTTGATCGAGAGCGCGACCAGCTCCTCGTGGCGCTCGCGCCGGGTGCGGCCGTGATAGACCATGGGAATGAGCCGGCCGCTCGCATCGAAGGCGTCGGCATTGACCCCGGAGAAGGTTCCGACCCCGCATGACGCCGCCCAGGCGCCCGAACTCTCGCCGTTGGACACGGCGATGCCTTTGCCGCCCTCGACCAGGGGCAGAACCTCGCGGCCCGACAGCATGATCGAATTCAGCGCCCGCACGAACCGATCCTCCCGCTGGCCCAGCCCCCGTTTACGGGATGGTTGCTAGTCATTCTTATATACGCTTTGCGCCCAGAAAGACCACGGGCTCACGATTCGATTACATTCCGCCGATGGCCGGCACCAGCAGGTCCGGGGCGTCGGTGATGACCGCATCCACGCCCAAGCCGACGAGCCGGCGCGCCTCCTCCGGGAGGTTGCAGGTCCAGGTGACCACGGCAAGGCCGGCCGCCTTGATTTCGCTCACCCATTTCGGGGTGAGGTGCTTCCAGTTGGGGTTGATCGCCCGGCAGCCCAAGGCCTCGGCTGCGGCCCGCCAGTCCCGCTCATGCCGGTCGAGGAGAAGACCCCGCGGCCATTCCGGCATCGCCTCCTGGGCCGCCGCCAGCGCCGGGCGCTTGAAGCTCGAAAAGAGCGGCGGCGGCAAATGCCCGGGCCAGCAGGCCTTGGCGGTGGCGACCGCCTCGAGTGCGGTCTCGCGCTCGCGTCCTGGGCAGGGCTTGATCTCGATGTTGACACCCATGCCGCACCCGGCGATGACCGCCAGCGCCTCGCTCAGAAGCGGCACCCGCTCGCCGGCAAAGGCCGGAGCAAAGCGGATGCCGGCATCGGCATCCGCCAGCTCCCGCCAGTCGCTGGCCTCGATCCGCCCCGTGCGGTCGGTGGTGCGATCCAAAGTCTCGTCATGGATCACCACCGGCACGCCGTCCCGGGTCAGCATGACGTCGAGCTCGACCCAGCCGGCACCGAGCTCGGCCGCTTTCCTGAAGCCGGCCAAGGTATTCTCCGGCGCGCGCAAGGCCGCACCCCGATGCCCGACGATGCGGGCGAGACCGAGCAGCAAAACCAACTACTCGGCGACCTGCGCCGACTGCGTGAGATCGCGCCCGGTGGCCTGGTCCACCGCCTTCATCGACAGCTTGACCTTGCCGCGATCATCGAAGCCCAGGCACTTCACCTTGACCTGGTCGCCGACCTTGACCACGTCGGCGACCTTGCCGACCCGGTGCAGCGCCAGCTCGCTGATATGCACCAGGCCGTCGCGGGCGCCCAGGAAGTTCACGAAGGCGCCGAAGTCGACGACCTTGACCACCTTGCCGGTGTAGATCGCCCCCACCTCGGGCTCGGCCACGATGTTTCGGATCCAGTCGATCGCCGCCTTCGAGGCCTCGTTGTCGACGGCCGCGATCTTCACCGTACCGTCGTCCTCGATATCGATCTTGGCGCCGGTCACCTCGCAGATCTCGCGGATGACCTTGCCGCCCGGGCCGATGATCTCGCGGATCTTGTCCTTAGGCACGGTCATCGTGGTGATGCGCGGCGCGTTCTGCGAGACCGCTTCCCTGGCGCTGGTGAGCGCCTTCGCCATCTCGCCCAGGATGTGGAGGCGACCCTCGCGCGCCTGGCTCAAGGCCTGCTTCATGATCGCCTCGGTGATCGAGGTGATCTTGATGTCCATCTGGAGGGCGGTCACACCGCTCTCGGAGCCGGCGACCTTGAAGTCCATGTCGCCCAGATGGTCCTCGTCTCCCAGGATGTCCGAGAGCACGGCGAACTTGGCCTCTTCCTTGATCAATCCCATGGCGATGCCGGCAACCGGACGGCCCATCGGCACGCCCGCATCCATCATCGCCAACGAGGCGCCGCAGACGCTCGCCATGGAAGACGAGCCGTTCGATTCCGTGATCTCGGAGACGATGCGGAGCGTGTAGGGAAAGTTCTCCTTGGACGGCAGCAAGGGATGGACCGCCCGCCAGGCGAGCTTGCCGTGGCCGACCTCGCGGCGTCCGGGCGAGCCCATGCGGCCGGCCTCGCCGACCGAGTAGGGCGGGAAGTTGTAGTGCAGGAGGAAGTGCTCGCGATACTCGCCCGCTAGCGCATCGATGATCTGCTCGTCCTGGCCGGTCCCGAGGGTTGCGACCACCAGGGCCTGGGTCTCGCCGCGGGTGAAGAGGGCGCTGCCATGGGCGCGCGGCAAGACACCCACCTCGCAGACGATCGGCCTGACCGTCTTGGTGTCGCGGCCGTCGATGCGCTGACCGGTCTCCAGGATGGCGCCGCGCACGATGTCGCTCTCGAGGTCCTTGAATAGGCTCTTGACCAGCTCGGCCTCGATGCCTTCGGCCGCGAGCGTCTCAACCGCCTTCTTCTTGACCGCATCGATCTTGGAATGGCGCTGCTGCTTCACCGTCTCGCGGTAGGCCTGGATCAGCTCGGCTGTCGCCACCGCCTTCAAGCGCGCGCGCGCCGCCGGGACCGCCGAGGGCTCCTCGGGCAGAGGCCAAGGCTCCTTCGCCGCCGCTTCCGCCAGCTCGATGATGGCGCCGATCACCGGCTGGAAGCTCTTATGGCCGAACATGACCGCGCCCAGCATGATCTCCTCGGAGAGCTCCTTCGCCTCCGACTCGACCATGAGCACGCCTTCGACCGTGCCGGCCACCACCAGGTCGAGCTGCGAGTTCGGCAGCTCGTCGCGCTGCGGGTTCAGCACATACTCGCCGCCGACATAGCCGACCCGGGCGGCAGCGATGGGCCCCAGAAACGGGATGCCGGAGAGTGTCAGGGCCGCCGAGGTGCCGATCAAGGCGACGACGTCGGGATCGTTCTCCAGGTCATGGCTCAAGACCGTGCAGACGACCTGCGTCTCGTTGCGGAAGCCGGGCGCGAACAAGGGCCGGATCGGCCGGTCGATGAGCCGGCTGGTCAGCACTTCCTTCTCCGAGGGCCGACCCTCGCGCTTGAAGAATCCACCCGGGATCTTGCCCGCGGCGAAGGTCTTTTCCTGATAGTTGACGGTGAGCGGGAAGAAATCGATGCCGGGCTTCGGCGTCTTCATGCCGACGACCGTGCAGAGCACCACCGTCTCTCCATAGGTGGCCAGCACGGCGGCGTCCGCCTGGCGGGCGATCTTGCCGGTCTCGAGCACGAGCCGGCGTCCGCCCCACATCAGTTCTTTACGAAATACCTTGAACATTGGGTTGAATTCCTTTCACCCCGGGGCCGCTCGGATAGGATCTTCCCCTCGGCCTCGCGCTCCGGGGAGGGACGGGGAGGGGTGATCCTCACCCCTGCCAAATCCCCACCCCGAAAGGAGCGCGATGGGCGGACGGGAAGAACTCGGCGCATCCATGCGCCGGCGGACGGTGCCGCCTGCCGGGAATCGGCAGGAAACGGCGCCGCGAAGGGCGCGGCCCCTCTTCTTTCGCCTCTTCGTCTTTCGGTGCTTTCCATGACACGGAAGGGCCCGGTCGTCAAATTCACCGGGTCTGCCGCTTCCGGCCTGAACCCGCCTCAGCGGCGCAGGCCCAAACGCTGGATCAAGCCGTCGTAGCGGTCCTTGTCCTTGCGCTTCAGGAAGTCCAAGAGCCGGCGCCGCTGGCCGACCATCACCAGGAGCCCCCGGCGCGAATGCAGATCCTTCGCGTGGGTTCCCAAGTGATCGGTCAGGTGGCGGATCCGTTCGCTCAAGATCGCCACCTGGACTTCCGGCGAGCCGGTGTCGCCCGGCTTGGTGGCATATTCGGTAATGAGCGCAGCCTTGCGCTCCGGCGAGATCGACATCGGCCATCTCCTTATCGCTAGAGATTCAGCACCCGAACCGGGCAAATGCGACCTGCATCAAACCGGGCGAGCGCCACTGGCCTTCCGGCCGCCGTGGCGCAAAGCAAATCCCCGTCCTGCAAGTCGCCGAGCCTGTCGAGGTCGGACTTGCGGAACAGGGCGACCGCCTGGCCTTGACGCAGTCGATTGGCCTCGGTCCCAGTCAGGGCCAGCGCCGGGATGTCGTCCAGCGCGGTCTCGACCGGCAAGAGGTGCTCGAAAGCGGCCGGACTATGGCCCAACAGGGTCAGTGAATCCAGCGAAATCGCGCGGGTTTCCGCGAATGGACCGACCCGGAGCCGACGGAGCTGGGCGACATGGCCGAGGCTGCCGAGGACGCGGCCCAGGTCGCGGGCGAGCGCTCGCATATAGGCGCCCTTGCCGGATACCACCTCGAAAACCGCCAGATCGGGCGCGGGCTGGGAAACCAGGCTGAAGCGCTCGATCATGACCGGGCGCGGCTCGAGATGCACCGGCAGGTCGGCCCGCGCCAGGTCATAGGCCCGTTCTCCGGCGATCTTGAGGGCGGAGTAGGCGGGCGGTGTCTGCTGAATGAGGCCGGTGAAGCGAGGCAGCGCCGCTTGGATCGCATCGGCGGTGGGTCGATGGGCGCTCACCGCCGTCACCTCTCCCTCCGCATCATCGGTGGTGCGCGCTTCGCCCCAGCGGATGGTGAACCGATAGACCTTGGTCGCGTCCATGACGTAGGGCACGGTCTTGGTCGCCTCGCCGAACGCAATCGGCAGGACCCCCGTCGCCAAAGGATCGAGCGTGCCGCCATGGCCGGCTTTGGCCGCCTCGAAGAGGCGTCTGACCGCCCCCACGACCCGGGTCGAGGTCATCCCGCTCGGCTTGTCGATGATGAGCCAGCCGTCGACCTTGTTGCCCTTCCTTCTGCTCATAGCGGCGGGCTCATTCTTCGCCATCCTTGCCGGAGGCGAGGTCGCGTGCCACCGCCGGGCTTTTCAAGAGTTGCTCGATCCGGCTCGCCTCGTCGAAGCGCCGGTCGAGCTCGAAACGCAGCGCCGGGGCGAATTTGAGCCTGACCCGGTGGGCGAGCTCGCCGCGCAAATAGGCCGCCGCCCGCTTCAAGGCCTTGAGCAATGTCTCGCCGTCGCCGCCGCCGCCAAAGGGGGTGACGAAGATGGTGGCGTTGCGAAGGTCGGGGCTGACCTTGACCTCGGTCACGGTCAACTTGGCGGATGCGAGCTCGGGATCGCGCACATGACCTTCGGCAATGATGCCGACCAACGCGTGGCGGAGTTCTTCGCCGACCCTCAATTGGCGCTGCCCGGGAGCGCCGGTGGATTTGCGTGTCATCGATTGTGTCCTGGCCCAGCGTCTCGTCGGAGCTGCGCAAATGGGCGAACCCCGCCCGCCCGGGGGTGGACTTTGGGAGGGGGTGGGCCCCCTCCCCGACCCTCCTCGGGCGGGAAGGGATTTGGGTGAGGCTATCCTAGGAGCAGACGCGGCGACCCTCGACCTACAGCGTCCGCGCGACCTCCTCGACCTCGAAGCACTCGATGACGTCGCCCGCCTGGATGTCGTTGTAGTTCTCGAACGCCATGCCGCATTCGTAGCCTTCCTTGACCTCCCGCACCTCTTCCTTGAAGCGGCGCAGCGTCTTCAGCGTGCCCTCGTGGACGACCACGTTGTCGCGCAGCAGCCTGACCTTGGCGCCGCGTCGGACCATGCCTTCGGTCACCATGCAGCCGGCCACCTTGCCGACGCGGGTGATCTCGAAGATCTGCCGGATCGCGGCATTGCCGATGAGCTTCTCGCGGATGGTCGGCGCCAGCATGCCGCTCAACGCCGCCTTCACGTCGTCGACCACGTCGTAGATGATCGAATAGTAGCGGATCTCCACGCCGTCGCGACGCGCGAGATCGCGGGCCTGCGGATTGGCGCGCACATTGAACCCGATGATCACCGCGCCCGATGCCTTGGCGAGCGTGATGTCGGACTCGTTGATGCCGCCCACCGCGGCATGCAGGGTGCGCACCATCGCCTCGTCGGTCGACATGCGCTCGAGGCTGGCGCGGATGGCTTCGAGCGAGCCCTGCACGTCGGACTTGATCACCGCGGCGAACTGCTTCGCCCCGCCGCCGGCGGCGGCCTTCGCCATCATCTGCTCGACTGTGCCGCGCCCGGCCGCAGCGGCCTGGCTATCGCGCAGACGGCGCGCGCGGAAGTCGGCGACGTCGCGGGCCCGGGCCTCGTTCTCGACCACGGCAAACTCGTCGCCCGCCAAGGGCGTGCCGTTCAAGCCCAAGACCTCGACCGGGCTCGACGGTCCGGCCACCTCGATCGACTTGCCCTTGTCGTCGATGAGCGCTCTGACACGGCCCCATTCGGCGCCGGCGACGAAGATGTCGCCCACGCGGATGCTGCCGTTCTGCACGAGCAGCGTCGCAACCGCGCCGCGGCCGCGCTCGAGCTTGGCCTCGATGATGGCGCCCTCGCCCGGCCGGTTCGGATTGGCCTTGAGATCGAGCAGCTCGGCCTGGAGCACGATCGCCTCCTTCAGTCGCTCGAGCCCGACGCCGGTCTTAGCCGACACTTCGACGGCCAGCGTCTCGCCGCCCAAGTCCTCGGTGACGAGGCCATGCTGCAGGAGGTCGGTCTTCACCCGCTGCGGATTCGCCTCGGGCTTGTCGACCTTGTTGACGGCGACGATGACCGGCACGTTTGCCGCCTTGGCGTGGTTGATCGCCTCGATCGTCTGCGGCATGACGCCGTCATCGGCGGCGACCACGAGCACGACGATGTCGGTCACGTTGGCGCCGCGGGCGCGCATGCTGGTGAAAGCCTCGTGGCCCGGAGTGTCGATGAAGGTGATGCGCTCGCCGGTGTCGAGCTCCACCGAATAGGCGCCGATGTGCTGGGTAATGCCGCCTGCCTCGTGCGCAGCCACGTCGGTGTGGCGAAGCACATCCAAGAGCGAGGTCTTGCCGTGGTCGACATGGCCCATGACCGTGACCACGGCTGCCCGCGTCAGCAGCACCTCGGGTTGATCGGCAGCACCGGTCAAGCCGATCAGCACGTCCGACTCCGACACGCGCTTTATCTTATGGCCGAACTCTTGGACCAGGAGATCGGCGGTGTCGGCGTCGACAATCTGATTGATCGTCGCCATCACGCCCATGCGCATCAACGCCTTGATCACGTCGGCGCTGCGCTCGGCCATGCGATTCGCCAGTTCCTGGACGGTGATGGTCTCCGGTACGACCACCTCGCGGATCACTTTCTGTCCCTCCGCGCGGGTCTGCTGCGCCCGCTGCTTCTCGCGCTCGCGCGCCCGCCTGACGGAGGCAAGGCTGCGCACGCGCTCTTCTTCGTCGAGCGCCTGCTGGATGGTGAGCTTGCCCGCGCGCCGGCGCGGCTCCTGGCGGCGCGTGGCGCCGGGGCTGGGCTTGCGCGCCTCCAGCCGGCCGGGCTTGCGCGCCTTGGCGGAGTCCTCCTCCTCCTCCTCGGCGGCGGTCTTGCCGGGTTTCGCCTTGGAGGGAAGCGGGCGCGCCGGCTCGGGCGCCGGCGCCGCCGGTGCTTCGGCGACAGCGGGTGCGGCCGCGGCCGCCTCGACTTTAGCCGGCGGCTCTGGCTGCGGCTCGGTGAGCGTTTCCGTCAGCGCTTCGAATTCCGGCTCCTCGACCGCCGGCATCTCCGCATCCGTATGCGGCAGATCCTGAGTCAGCACATCGCCATCGATGTGCTTGGCGGCTTCCTCGGCCCGGTGTGCGGCTTCGACCGCGCGGGCTCTGGCGGCGCGCTCCTCGGCGGTCAGCGTGCGGACCGGGGCGCCGCGCGGCGCGGCGGGCTGTGCTGCCTCGTCGACCTGGACCTCGGGCGGACGCGCCTCGACGGCGATCTCCAGCGCTGCCGCCGCTTCCTTCACCTCGGCCATGCGGCCGCCGGCGCCGGGCGCGAAGGTGCGCTTGCGCTTCACCTCGACGGTGACGGTCTTCGACCGGCCGTGCGGGAAGCTTTGGCGGACCTGACCGGTCTCCACGGTCTTCTTCAGCTCGAGCCGTCCCGGTCGGGACAGGCTCAGCATCTTCTTGCGGTCCTGCTCGTCGGTTGCCGTCATCTATATCCGCCTCAACCCGCCTCGTTCACGCCTCAACCACGATCTCGACTAGAAGCCGCCTCCGCCTTCGAACGGAAGCCGGCGAGATGTCCCTGCAACGCCAAAAGGCGGCCGGCCAGCTTTCCCCGGTCGACCACCGCATGCACCACCGCGTCCCGCCCGAAGGCGCCTCCGAGCTCGGCGGCCGTCAGCCCATCCATCACCGGCACGCCCTGGGCAAGCCCGCTCAGCTTGCCCCGCCCGCCGGCCGCACCGTCGGATGCCTCGATCATGAGCCCGGCGGCACCGCCGGCCAGACGCTCGCGCACCCGTTCGAACCCGCACACTGCCTGGCCCGCCCGGCGCGCGAGGCCGATCGCCTCGACCATCCGGCGCACAAGCCCCGCCGTCACCTGATCGGCCAGATCCGCCTCGGCCTTGACCCGGGTGTGGGCCGCCTTGGCAAACAAGCCGCGGGCGACCGCCCGCTCGACCAAAGCCCGCTCCGGCGCCACATATACGCCCCGGCCCGGCAGTTTGCCATCTAAGTCCGGCACCACCCGCGCGTCCGGCCCGACGACGAAGCGGATGAGATCGGCCTTGTCGGCGGTCCGTCCGCTCGCAATACACCGGCGGCGGGGGGCCTCCGCGGCCTCGCTCGCTGCCGGCATCCCATGCTCACATGGTAGCGGCCGTGCCATGTCCAGCCGGATGCATCACGCCGCGCTCGGCGCCGGCGCCGGCTCGTCGGCGAACCAATGGGCCCGTGCCGCCATGATCACCTGGTTCGCCTCCTCTTCGCTAAGCGCGTCGGCGCCGACGATCTCGCGGAGCTCGTCGCTCGCCAGGTCGGCCAGGTCATCCAACGTCTTGACGCCCTTATCGCCGAGCTGGACCAGCATCTGCGGCGTCAGCCCCTCGATAGCCGCCACTTCGTCGGCCACGCCCAAGGTCTTCCGCTGCTCGGTCAGCTTCTCGTTGCGCTCGGCGATGAACGCCCGCGCCCGCTCCCTGAGCTCGGCCGCGACGTCGCGGTCGAAGCCCTCGATGCCGGCCAAATCGTCCAAGGGGACGAATGCCACGTCCTCGACCGTGGTGAATCCTTCCGTCACCAGGAGATGGGCGATCACGTCGTCGACGTCGAGCGCCTCGATGAACATCTTCGAGCGCGAGCGGAACTCCTCGGTCCGCCGCTCGGATTCCTCGGCCTCGGTCAGGATGTCGATATCCCATCCCGTCAGCATGGATGCCAGGCGCACGTTCTGGCCGCGCCGCCCGATGGCGAGGCTCAGCTGGTCGTCGGGAACGATTACCTCGATGCGACCCGCGTCCTCGTCCAAGACCACCTTCGCCACTTCGGCCGGCGCCAGCGCGTTCACCACGAAGTTGGCGGGGTCCTGCGACCAGGGAATGATGTCGATCTTCTCGCCCTGCAGCTCGGCCACCACCGCCTGCACGCGGCTGCCGCGCATGCCCACGCAGGCGCCGACCGGGTCGATCGAGGAATCATTGGAGATGACCGCGATCTTGGCGCGGCTGCCGGGGTCGCGCGCCACCGCCTTGATCTCGATGATGCCGTCGTAGATCTCCGGCACCTCCTGGGCGAACAGCTTCGCCATGAATTGCGGATGGGTGCGCGACAGGAAGATCTGCGGGCCCCTGAGCTCCTCGCGCACGTCATAGATATAGGCGCGCACCCGGTCGCCGGTGCGGAAACTCTCGCGCGGCAGGAGCTCGTCGCGCCTGAGGATCGCCTCGGCGCGGCCCAGATCCACGGTGACATTGCCGAACTCGACCCGCTTGACCAGACCGTTGACGATCTCGCCGACCCGGTTCTTGTACTCGTTGAACTGCCGGGTGCGCTCGGCCTCGCGCACCTTCTGCACGATCACCTGCTTGGCGGTCTGCGCGGCAACCCGGCCGAAATCGATCGGCGGCAGCGGATCGACGAGGAAGTCGCCGATGGCCGCATCGGGCTTGATCGCCTCCGCCTGGGCCAGCGTCAGTTGCGTGGCCTCGTTCTCGATGATCTCGACCACCTGACGATGGCGGGTGAGCAGGATGTCGCCGCTCACCCGATCGATCGAGGCGCGAATGTCGTGCTCGTGGCCGTATTTGGAGCGACCCACCTTCTGGATGGCCATTTCCATGGCTTCCAGCACCTCGTCGCGCTCGATGCCCTTCTCGCGGGCGACAGCGTCGGCCACTTGCAGGAGCTCGAGTCGGTTCAATAGATATCCGCTGCTTTCCATCGCCTCTTGGTATCCCAAATCTCGAATTAAACGCCTAGTGCCGCTTGGCGCCCTGGGCGAGCAGCTCGTCGGTCATGACGAGGCGCGCCTTCTGGATGATCGCGAGCGGCACATCGACCTCGCCCGACTCTTCGACCAGCCGCACTTTGGTCCCATCGGCCAGGCCGACGAGACGGCCCTTGAAGCGCCGCCTGCCGGCGACCGCAGCCTTGGTCTCGAGCTTGGCCACGAAGCCGGCAAACCGCGTGTAGTCCTCCGGCCTGGTGAGCGGCCGGTCGATCCCCGGCGAGCTCACCTCGAGGGTGTAGGTGCTGGCGATCAGATCCTCGACATCGAGCAAGGCCGAGACGGTCCGGCTGATGCGCGCGCAGTCCTCGACCGACATGGGCATGCCGTCGCGGCGCTCGGCCATGACCTGCAGCACCGGCCGATGCCTGCCGGAGAGCTGGATCCGCACGATCGCGTAGCCCAACGCCTCGATCGAGGGCGTCAGCATGCGTTCGATCCGATCCATCGGCCCGCCATTGGACGGGCTTACGGGCTCCATGCCTTCACCATCTCCTGCGAACGAAAAGGAGGCCTCTCAAACGAAAAAGTGGGCCCGCGGCCCACCTCGATCCTGATTCCCGGCAATTCGTCCAACCAGTAGGCCTTACGGGAATCGAGGCGGGACTATAGCGATTTCCCCGCGTCCATCAAGGGCTTTATCCCGCGCGGCATCCGCTCGAAGAGCAAGTAGTGCGGGCTCAAGCCCTTGGCAAGCGCCTTCGCCTCATAGCGGGTAGGGATCCAGCCGGGCGGCCTCAGGACGGTGTCCTCGGGCACCTGGCGCACACCCTGCCAGAGCCCGTGGCCGGTCATGGTCTCGCGCATGGCGGCCACATAGTCGGCATCGTCGCTGGCGAGCAGGAGCCGAGCCCCGTCGGACATGATCCGCGCCAGCTCGCCCGCGGTCTTGGGATTGACCAGGCGGCGCTTGTGGTGCCGGAGCTTGGGCCAGGGATCGGGAAACAGGATGAAGCAACGGGCGATCGAAGCCTCGGCCAAGGCCTCGATGAGGATGCGGCCGTCCTCGGGGAAGATGCGGATATTGCCGAGGCGCTCCCTCTCGATCCGGGCCAAGAGCGAGGCAATGCCGTTCAAGAACGGCTCGGCGCCGAGAAAACCGATCCCTGGATGGTCCTTGGCGGCGACGGCCAGGTGCTCGCCCCCGCCGAAGCCAAGCTCGAGCCAGACGGCCGCGGCGGGCGGCTGAAACAGCGTGCTTGGATCGAGCCCGGGTGTGGCCTCGATCCGGAGCGCCGGCAGCAGCCGGGCCAAGAGCTCGCGGCGGCCAGGGCGAAGCGGCCGACCCTGGCGGCGGCCATAGAGGACTCGGCGGGGGCGCCGGTCGGTTTCGGCCAACAGTCAGCCCCTATTTCTCACCGGGATCGGGAGCAGCGTCGCGCCGCGCCAAGCCGCTCGCCGGGGGTGGGATATAGAAGGGGGTGGTCCCCACCCCCTCCTCGATCCTCCCCCAGTGCGCAGCATTGCTCTTCGCGGCTTTCCTCGCCGGTGATCGCGTGAGCCCGTCGCTGCCCCGATCCCGGTGAGAAATAGGGGCTTACCGAAACGCCGCCTGCAGACCCTTCACCAGGTCGAGGCGCTCCCAGGAGAAGGCGCCATCCGGCTCGGGCTTGCGGCCGAAATGACCATAGGCGGATGTCCGCGCATAGATCGGCCGGTTGAGGCCGAGATGCTCGCGGATGCCCCGCGGGGAGAGATCCACGAGCTGCTGCAGCACCTTCGACAGCTTGGCCTCGTCCACCTGGCCGGTGCCGTGGGTGTCGACATAGACCGAGAGCGGGCGGGCGACGCCGATGGCATAGGAGAGCTGGATGGTGCAGCGCTGGGCGATGCCGGCGGCCACGACGTTCTTCGCCAGGTAGCGCGCCGCATAGGCGGCCGAGCGGTCGACCTTGGTCGGATCCTTGCCGGAAAAGGCGCCACCGCCATGGGGCGCCGCACCGCCATAGGTGTCGACGATGATCTTGCGGCCGGTGAGGCCGGCATCCCCATCCGGCCCGCCGATGACGAAGCGGCCGGTCGGGTTCACATAGAAATGCGCCTCGTCGCACATCCAACCCTCGGGCAGGACCTTTTTCACATAGGGCCGGACGATCTCGCGCACATCGTCCTGGTCGACCTTTTCGCTGTGCTGGGTCGAGACCACGATGGCTGTGCAACCGACGGGCTTGCCGTTGACGTAGCGAAGCGTGACCTGGCTCTTGGCGTCCGGCCCCAGCATCGGTTCCTTGCCGCTATGACGGGCCTCGGCCATGGTGCGGAGAATGTTCTGCGCGTATTGAATCGGCGCCGGCATCAGCTCCGGGGTGTCGTTGCAGGCATAGCCGAACATGATCCCCTGGTCGCCCGCGCCCTCGTCCTTATTGCCCTTGGCGTCGACGCCCATGGCGATATCGGCCGATTGGGCGTGGAGGTAGATGGCGATTTTCGCCTTCTGCCAATGGAAACCTTTCTGCGCGTAGCCGATGTCCTTGATGGCGCGGCGGATCGGCGATTCGAGCTTCTCTTTCTTGATCTTGCCGTCCTTGGTGACGAGCGAGCGGGGTCCGCGTACCTCGCCTGCGAGCACGATGCGGTTGGTGGTGACCAAGGTCTCACAGGCGACGCGGGCAAAGGGATCCGCACCCAGGAACAGATCGACGATGGTGTCGGAAATGCGGTCGCAGACCTTGTCGGGGTGACCCTCGGCAACGGACTCGCTGGTGAAGACGTAGTCGGATTTCGCCACAGGCGCCCCCCCGTCAGCTGCGGATCTGCATTGGAATCGGCGGGCGCCTCAGATGAGGAGGCAACCGATCGGTGCCGGATCGCAAAGCGCCGTGTTCTCGCAAGGTTTACGGCGACGGGTCAAGCAGTTTCCGGCGATCCGCCTCCGCGGTGCGGCGCGCTCGGCTTGTGGGCAGGATGTGGGCCGGAGAATGGGCCTAGGCCTGAGCCTTGCCATTCGCGTTGGCGATCGACTTCGCCAGCTCGAAGACGCGCTTGCGGACCGTGAGATCGTTGATCCGGTAATAGGCGCGCACCAGCTCCAAAGTCTCGCGCCTTGCCATCGGGTCGGCATCGAAATCGGCCGGACGCTCTTCGGCGAGCCCGGCGCTGAGCTGTCCCGGCGAGCGCGCCGCCACCTCAGAAGCCATGTCTTCGAAAAAATAGGAGACGGGAACGTCCAGCACCCGGCTCAGATCGAACAGCCGGCTGGCGCCGATCCGGTTGGTGCCGCGCTCGTATTTCTGCACCTGCTGGAAGGTCAGGCCCAGCGCCTCGCCCAATTTTTCTTGGCTCATGCCAAGCAAGGTTCGACGCAGGCGTACGCGGCCCCCGACATGCACGTCGATGGGGTTGGGCTTACCGTCTGGGGAGCCGCGCGAGAACGCTCGACGCGTGCTTCCTCGTGGAGCCATGGCAGCGATTTTCCAATCGGAATGTGGTTAACTAATTAGGCCATACTTCCGTATGCGGTCAATACGATATTGCTTAGTTGTGGCAGGACCTTGCCACTATTTTTTTGTCCCACGCCGACGCTCGATGCCGGCACCGGCAAGGAGCATTCCAAGGCCCAATAGAACACACATGGTGTCGCCCCAGCGCGCATAAAGGGGGGCCGTCGCCAGCGCTCCCGGCAAGGGCGAATCAATCACCCCCTCACGGTCGAGACCGAGCCGGGCGCGCACGCGGCCATAGGCATCGACCACGCCGGAGATGCCGGTATTGGCCACGCGCACCAAGGGTAGCCCCTCCTCGATGGTGCGCATGCGGGCGATGGCGAAATGCTGGTAGGGCCCGGTCGAGCGCCCATACCAGGCATCGTTGGTGAGGTTGACGAGCCAAGCCGGGCGCGCGCCTTCATTCACCACCTGGCCCGGGAAAATCGCTTCGTAGCAAATGAGCGCGCCGGCCGGGGGCGCGCCTGGAATCAGCAGCCTCTCGAGCCCGGCGCCGGTCGAGAAATCGACCTCCCCCACCAAGGTCCAGCTCGCCGGGAACAGACGGCGGAGCGGTTGGTATTCCCCGAAGGGCACCAGATGAACCTTGTCGTAGCCGGCAACCTGTCTTCCCTCCTCGTCGAAGACGAGAAGCCCATTCCAGACTTGCCAAGGCTGGAGACCGGGAGGAGTCACCCGGATGGCACCGGTGATGAGCGCCCCGCCGCGGGGCAGCGCCTGGCCGAGGATGGGGATCGGCCGGGGATCGCGCACGACCGGGTAGGGAAGCGCCGTCTCCGGCCAAATCACATGGGTGATCGGCGCATCGCCCGGCCGCATCGATAGCTCGACGTAGCGGGCAAGGGTCGCCGCCTGCTGCTCGGGCACGAATTTGAGGTGTTGCGGCACATTGCCCTGAACCAGGCGCAGCCGCACGCCGGCGACGTCGGCCTCGCCGGCGCCCTCGAGGCGCAGCCAGCCCGCGCCCGCGATCAGGAAGAGGCCGGCAAGAGCGATCATCACCGCGACGCGGCCCCGCGGGCGAGCCAGGAGTGCGGGCATCGCCGCCACCGCCACGGTGATCAGGCTGAGGCCGTAGGCGCCGATGACCGAGGCCGCCTCAGCCACCCAGAGCCAGTCGGCCCAGGCATAGCCGATCAAGTTCCACGGAAAGCCGGTCAGCACATGCCCGCGCAGCCATTCGAGCGCGGTCCATGCCAGCGCCAGCGCCAGCACGCGCGCGGCACCCTGCCACCGGGTCCGCCAGACGAGCCAGAGCGCCGCACCGGTGAAGAGTCCCAGAACCGCCGGCAGCCCCGCCACCGCAAACGGCACCGCCCAGGCGAAAGTCCAACCGTCGACGATGAGCGCGTTGGCGATCCAATAGAGGCCGAGCACGAAGTAGCCGAAGCCGAACCACCAGCCGGCAAGAAAGGCGCCGGCGCTGCCGGCGGCGCCATCCAAGAGCCAGAGCAGGCCCGGAAAGGAAATGAGGAGGACCGGTGCTGCATCGAAAGGCGGCAGCGCCAGGGCGGCGAGCCCGCCCAGCCCAAACGTCGCCAGCGCGCGCGACCATCCCCGGCTTCGCGCGCATGACGCTGCGATCCGCGGCAGCCGACCCGGCGCTTGGTCCGAGATGGTGCTCAGGCTTCTTCGGCCGGTGCCGGCGGTCTGGCGCCGATGACACGCAAGCGCTTCACGCGGCGGGCATCGGCCTCGATCACCTCGAACTCGAGACCGGAAGGGTGGCGCACGAGCTCGCCGCGCGCGGGCACGCGCCCGATCAGCGAGACCACGAGCCCGCCGATGGTGTCGATGTCCGCCCGTTCCTCGGGTGAGACGATCGGCCCGACCCGGGCCTCCAGCTCCTCGATGGTCGCGCGCGCATCGGCGAGCACCGAGCCGTCGGGCCGATCGACGAGACGCGGCGCCTCGGTCTCGTCATGCTCGTCCTCGATCTCGCCGACGATCTCTTCGACCAGGTCCTCGATGGTGACGAGCCCGTCGATGCCGCCGAACTCGTCGACCACCAGCGCCATGTGGGTGCGCACTGCCCGCATCTCCAAGAGGAGATCCATGGCCCGCATCGCCGGCGAGACGAACAAGACCTTGCGCAACAGGCCGCGCAGCGGAACGCTCTGCCCGGAAGCAAGCCGGGTGAAGACGTCCTTGATGTGGACCATGCCCACGACGTCGTCCAGCGTCTCGCGATAGACCGGCAGGCGCGAATGGGCCGAAGCGACCATCCGCTTCGCCAGCTCGTCCATGGGCGTGTCGACCTCGACGGCGACGATGTCGGCGCGCGGCACGGCGACATCGGTCGCGGTCAGGGAACGGAGCTTCAGAATGTTGGCGATGAGCGCCCGCTCATCGTCGGCGATCGGCGCCTCCTCCTCCCGCTCCTCGATCAGCTCCTCCAAGGTCTCGCGCAGCGAGGCCTCGGCTTCGCGATCCGGCCGCAGCCGCGACAGCCAACCGCGCAGCCGGCGCCGGAGCACCGATTCCTGCACCTCGCCATGGGAATGGGGCGATCCGGCGGAGGCACCGCCGGCACCGCGAAACGAGGTGTCGGTCATGGGCGCGCTCGCACCTCTGCCCGCGCCTCGCGCCGGCGGACGGCGGCGCTCTGGAGGCAAGCGCGGTAGGGATCGGGCACGCCCAGCTTGGCGAGGATCGTCCGCTCGAGCCTCTCCATGGCCGCCGCCTCGGCGTTCCTGGCGTGATCATGGCCGAGAAGATGCAGCACGCCATGGACGACGAGATGGCTCAAATGATCGGCAAAGGGCTTCTTTTGCTCTTTGGCTTCGCCCTGCACCGTCTCGAAGGCGAGCACCACGTCGCCGAGGAGGCGCGGCTGCCGGGCTGCACCGCTCGCCGCATCGCCGGCGAAGGAGAGCACATTGGTCGGCTTGTCCTGGCCGCGAAACTCACGGTTCAGCCGCCGCGCCAGCCGGTCGCCGGCAAGCGCGATGCTGAGCTCGACGGCTCCCTGCGCCGGTCCGCTTGCGAGCGCCGCCATCGCCGCGCGCCGGGCGACGGCGGCGCAATCCGGCAGCTTGGCGGTCCAACGCCTCGAGAGCATGGCGATCGCGATGTCAGGCTTCGCTCTCACCGATGCTCCTCTTTGGCCTTGGCGGCAAGCAGCCTTGGATCCTTCGCGTTGTAGGCGCGTACGATCCGGGTCACCAGCGGATGGCGGACCACGTCGGCATCGGTGAACTCCGTGACGGTGACACCGGTGACCCCCTTCAGTGTCTCCAAGGCGTCGTTGAGCCCGGACCTGGCGCCGAGCGGCAGATCGATCTGGCTCGGATCGCCGGTGACCGACATGCGGCTGTTCTCGCCGAGCCGGGTCAGGAACATCTTCATCTGCGTGGGCGTGGTGTTCTGCGCCTCATCCAAGATGATGAAGGAGTTGGCGAGAGTGCGCCCGCGCATGAAGGCCAAGGGCGCGATCTCGATCTCGCCCGACTTCAAGCGACGATCCACCTGCTCGCCCGGCATCATGTCGTAGAGCGCATCGTAGAGCGGGCGGAGATAGGGGTCGATTTTCTCCTTCATGTCGCCGGGAAGGAATCCCAGGCGCTCGCCGGCCTCGACCGCCGGACGCGACAGGATGATGCGGTCGACCCGCTTCTCGCGGAGAAAGGCCACGGCCACCGCCACGGCGAGGTAGGTCTTGCCGGTGCCGGCGGGACCGAGACCGAACACCAGCTCGAAGCGCCGGAGCGCATGGATATAGTCCGCCTGCACCGGCGAACGGGCGATGATCGGGCGCTTCCAGGTCTGCACCGCAGCACCCGCCTCCTCGAAGCCTTCGCCGTTGCCGGAGGCGGCCTCACCCTGGCCGCCCTGCCCGGCCCAGAGAATGGCGGCATCGACCACCGAGGCCTCCAGCTCGGGCGGTGCGGCACCGCCGCGCTTGTGCTCGGCCAGACGGTCGTAGAGCGCCTTCAGGGTGGCATCGGCGGCGCGGGCCGATCCTTCCGGTCCGGTAATGGCGACGACATTGCCGCGCGATGCGATGCTGACATCGAAGCTTTGCTCGATGCGAGCGAGGTGACGGTCGTGCTCGCCGAACAGGATCGGCAGCAGGCTATTGTCACCGAACTCTCGGCGGATCGGATCCTGACGCGTCAAGCTTGCGTCCCCGCAGGGGCCGCCGCCGCCGGCTCGACCAGGCGAGCAGCCAGACTGTTGGCGTAGGCGCCGATCACCTCGACATCGACCAAACGGCCGAGCATCCGGCTCGGCGCCTCGAAATACACCGACTGCATGTAGGGACTCCGACCGATCAGCTGGCCTGTACGCCGGCCGCCTCGCTCGGCCAGGACGGCGATGCGGCGGCCAAGCGCATCCCTGTTGAAGGCGCGCTGATGTTTGCCGATGGCGGCCTGCAGTTGCGCCAAGCGATCCTCCTTGACCGGTTCGGGCACTTGGCCCGCGAGCGCCGCGGCGGGGGTGCCGGGCCGCGGGCTGTATTTGAACGAGTAGGCTTGCGCGTAGGCGACACTCTCGACGAGCCCGACCGTCAGCTGGAAGTCTTCCTCGCTCTCGCCCGGAAATCCGACGATGAAATCCGAAGACAGCGCCAGATCGGCCCGCACCTTGCGAATGCGCTCGACGACCCGGAGATAGTGCTGGGCCGTATGGCGTCGGTTCATCGCCGCCAGGACGCGATCGGAGCCCGACTGCGCCGGCAGATGCAGGAAGGGCATGAGCTGCGGCACCTCGCGGTGGGCCTGAATGAGCTCGTCATCCATGTCCATGGGGTGCGAGGTCGTGTAGCGGAGCCGCTCGAGTCCGTCGATTTCGGCGAGCGCCCGGATGAGCCGACCGAGACCCCAGCCGGCACCGTCCGGCCCTTCTCCGTGATAGGCGTTGACGTTCTGGCCGAGAAGGGTGATCTCGATCGCCCCCGCCGCCACCAGGCGCCGAGCCTCGGCCAGGATCGCCTGGGCGGGCCTCGAGTATTCGGCGCCGCGGGTATAGGGGACGACGCAGAAGGTGCAGAACTTGTCGCAGCCTTCCTGCACCGAGAGGAAAGCTGAGGCGGCCGCTCTCAGGCTCGCCTCCGGCAAGTGGTCGAACTTGGGCTCGACCGGGAACTCCGTATCGAGCACGCCGCCGCCGGCACGGGTCGCCCGCGCCAACAGCTCCGGCAGCCGGTGATAGGCCTGCGGGCCCACCACCAGATCGACGAAGGGTGCCCGCTCGAGGATCTCCTGACCCTCGGCCTGGGCGACGCAGCCGGCGACCGCGATGATCATGCCCCGGCCTTGCTCCAGGCGCGCCTCCTTCAGCGGGCGCAGGCGCCCCAGCTCGGAGAAGGTCTTCTCCGCCGCCTTCTCGCGGATGTGGCAGGTATTGAGGATGATCATGTCGGCCGTCTCCGGCCGCGCCGCCGCCACAAAGCCGAGGGGCGCCAGGACATCCGCCATCCGACCGGAGTCGTAGACGTTCATCTGGCAGCCATAGGTTTTGATATAGAGCTGCTTCGCCAAGCTCTTACCCGGTCGGCGCGTTGCCGGCGGCCGACGCCCTGACCGGCCGTAATGCTGCGATCCTGCGATGGGTCACTCTAAGCAAAAACATGACCATGGCTCGGGGCATCGTCAAGTTACGATCCGACGACGGCCGGCTCGGCCGGAACCGGTGCCGCTTCGGGGATCTGCGGCCGGGCGGCCCGGGCGCCGGCCAAGGACTCGGCGAGGCCGGCCGCCACCAGGCGATGACAATGGTGCGCCAAGGCCTTCCGCGAGCCCTGTTCATCCAAGCTGGTCGCGGGATGGAAGCGGATCTCCACCGTCGCCATGCCGAGCCCCAGCATGAACCAGGCATGGGCAAGGAGACCCATGTCGCCGTACCAAGCATAGAGCGGTCGGAATTCGCGGCCGAGCGGCATGCCATTCAGCCGCACGAAGGCGACCGACACGGGCTGCACGACGATCGTCCGTCCCGGCCGCGGGCCCTCCGCGGCGGCAAAGAGCGCGCTCTTGAACGGCAGCACGCGGTTGCCGTCGGAAGAGGTTCCCTCCGGAAACAGAATGATGTTGTCGCCCCGCGCCAGCCGCTCGGACATCTCGTCGCGGTGCTGGGAGCTCATGCTGCGCCGACGGTTGACGAAGACCGATCGCTGCAGGCGTGCCAAGGTGCCGAACAAAGGCCAGCCGGCGATCTCGCTCTTGGCGACGAAGGAGCCGGGGATGAGCGCGCCCAGGATCGGAATGTCGAGGTAGCTCGTATGATTGCAGGCGAACAGCACCGGGCGCGCTTCAACCATCTGGCCAAGCACCCGCAAGCTGACCCCTAAGAGCGGCAGGCAGGATCGGTGATAGAAGAGCGGCAGGCGCTCCGCCAGGCGCCAGCCCGCGGCGACGGCGAGCACCTGTAGCGGCATCAGCATGAGCGTCCAGAGCA
The DNA here is from genome assembly GCA_016195085.1 of Pseudomonadota bacterium. Lineage (NCBI taxonomy): Bacteria > Pseudomonadati > Pseudomonadota > Pseudomonadota bacterium. Next base: position 48,981 of record JACQAG010000059.1, read on the forward strand.
CATAGGCGAGAGCCCGCCAGGCGGCCAGCGCCGTCGATCCGATATCCGGCATTCCCTTGGGCCTCAAGCCTGCCCTCCAGCCAGGGCGATGCGGCCCAGGGAGCGCCGCCGGAGACCGACACGCTTGGCCGCGTGGGCGATCAGGCTGGCCGTCCGCCTATTCCCGCTCGCGCTTGATCGGGACGCCGAAGAGCTCCAGTCGATGGTCGACCAGACGATAGCCCAGCTTCTCGGCGATCTGGCGCTGCAGAGCCTCGATTTCCTCATTCTTGAACTCGATGACCTTCCCGCTTTCGACGTCGATCAGATGGTCGTGGTGCGCCTGGGGCACTTCCTCGTAGCGCGAGCGGCCGTCGCCGAAGTCGTGGCGCTCGAGGATGTTCGCCTCCTCGAACAGCCGAACCGTGCGATAGACCGTAGCGATGGAAATGCCGGGATCGATGTCGGCGGCACGCCGGTGCACGAGCTCCACGTCGGGATGATCGGTCGAGTCCGACAGCACGCGGGCGATGACGCGCCGCTGCTCGGTCATTCTCAGGCCTTTCTGAATGCACAAATCCTCGAGTCGAGACGGCACGGGTGCATGCTCTCCGTCTGTTGCCGCGAGGTCGGGGGATTATAGACGACCGCCTGGCCCGAGGCTAACGGCCGAGCCCGACGCCGTCGATGCCCAACCACCGGGCACCGGCGCATGCGTTCGGCCGTGCCCGGGCGATCGCCGGTGTTACTTGCTGGCGCCACGCCGCCTGGCGCGGGTGCCGAGGCCGATGTCCTTGGCGAGCTTGCTCCGCTGCAAGGCATAGTTCGGCGCCACCATCGGATAATCCGGCGGCAATCCCCAGCGTTCCCGATATTCTTCCGGAGTCATGTTGAAGGCGGTCTTCAGATGCCGCTTCAGCATCTTCAGCTTCTTGCCGTCTTCCAGGCAGATGATGTAGTCCGGCGTCACCGACTTCTTGATCGCCACGGCCGGTTGCGGCCGCTCGGCGACCGGCTGCGCCGGTTGTCCCAGCGAAGACAACGACGCGTAGACCTGTTGGATGAGTTGCGGCAGGTCGGTAACACCGACGGTGTTGTTGGACACATGCGCGGCGACAATATCGGCCGTCAGTGTCAGCAGCTCGTTGTTATCGGTTCGGTCGGCCATTTCTGAATTCCCCGTATCCGGAAGATTGGCGGTAATATAGTTCCCGGGTGCGACAACTTCAATCTATAATCAAGAGCCTTTATAATTCGTAAGATTTCAGCACAACATCTTGCGCATCTTCTTTGTTTGTGGAATTGCCGGCCGGCAGCGGAGGCATCGCCTGCGGCTTTTCCCGGGTGAGGGGATTGTCTGCGTGTCGTCGGCGACCCGTTACTGGCAGGATGAGGTCGAACCCGACGCCTAAGACCTAAGGCCGGTGGTCAGGTTCGATGTCGCGGCGCATGGTGAGCGCCGCCACGCGCCGCCCCATCTGATCGCGGTAATAACCCGGTCGGCGTCCCACGACGACGAAGCCGAAGCTCTTATAGAGCACCTGACCCGGCAGATTGTCCTCGGCGACTTCGAGGAACATGTGCCCGGCACCCCGTTGCCGGGCGCGGGCGCAGGATTCCGCCAAGAGCCGGCGCGCATGGCCTTCGCGGCGGCGCTCCGGCAAGACGCCGAGGGTCAACAGCTCCGCCTGCTCGCCCACCACCTGGCACACGGCAAATCCCACCGACACCCGGCCGCGTTGCAAGGTGGTGCGGCAGATGAGCGCGAAGGCGCCGGGCAAAGACAGCATCCGCCCGAAACCGACCCGGCCCCAGGGGTCGTCGAAGCATTGGCCCTGCAGCCAAGCCAAGGTCGCGGTATCGGACTGGATCGCCGCCACGATGGCGGGGTCGGTAACCGCGCTCATCGCGTCCTCGCCGCGGTCGGCATGGTCACATCGGGAGCGTGGAGATAGAGCGGCGTTCCCGGACGCGCCGCATCGCTCCCGTGGCGAAGGGCGGCGATGCGCGCGACCAGCGCCGCCTCGGGCAGGCGCACGCCTTCGGCAATGCTGAAAGCGCGGCCCCGAAGGCTCGCCGCCAGCCGGTCGGCACCGTCGCCGGCGATGAGGAGCGGGCCGGAAGGCGCCCATGCCTCGAAGCGCTCGGGTGCCACCGCCTGCGGCTCGGTCAAGGGCTGAAGTGCCGGGGTGAAGGCCTGCAGATACAAATCCCGGCGCTTGGTCTCCAGCGCCACCACCAATGTCCGGCCCCGGCGCAGGGCAGCCTCGGTCGCCGCCGCCACCGCTTCCAGCGTGGTCACGCCGGCAACCGGCCGTTTGGCGCCCAGCGCCAAGCCATGCGCGGCAGCAAGACCGATGCGAAGCCCGGTGAACGCTCCCGGCCCGATGGTGACCGCGATCAGATCGAGTGCCGGAAAGCCGATGGTGGCCGCTGCCATGGTCGCTTCGATCATGGGTAAGAGACATTCCGCCTGTCCCCGCTCGCCGGCTTGGTGCCGCTCGGCTTTGAGCTGGCCCGCGGCGACGAGCGCGACCGAGCAACCGGAGAGCGCGGAATCCAGACCAAGCACCGTGATCGACGACATCCGCTCCTCGCGCCAGCCTGCCCACCGGCTCTGCCGATGCGGGCGCCCCTCAACATAGGCGAGGGCAACATAGGCGAGGGCACGGGCTCGGTCGAGGTTGAATGGCTCTTCCACGCGCCAACCCAGCGGTTCCCGGCGGCGGGTGCGTGCTATTCGATTCGGCAAACCTCCTCGAAGGCGAAGCGCGGGCTGCGGGGAAAGAGACCGGCGGGATCGCCGTGGCCGAGGTTGACGAGAAAGTTCGAGCGCACCGAGCTGTTCGCAAAGAATGCGGCATCGACCTTGGCATTGTCGAATCCCGACATGGGGCCGCAATCCAAGCCCAGCATGCGCGCCGCGATGATGAAATAGGCACCTTGCAGGGTGCCGTTGCGGAAGGCGGTCGCCTCGACATCGGGCTTGCCTTCGAACCAGGAACGGGCGGTCGGATCGTGGGGAAAGAGACGCGCCAGGTGCTCGTAGAACTTGAGGTCGTGGGCGATGATGGCGGTGACCGGAGCCGCCATGGTCTTGGCGAGGTTGCCGGAGGAAAGCGCCGGCTTCAACCGCTCCTTCGCTTGCCGCGAGCTGACGAAGACGACGCGCAGGGGCGAGCAGTTGGCGCTGGTCGGCCCCATGCAGGCGAGCTCGTAGACAGCACGCAGCCGCTCCTCGCCGATCGGCTCATTGCGCCAGGCGTTGTGGGTCCGCGCCCGGCGAAAAGCCAGGTCGAGCGCTTGATCGTCGGCTGTCGCCATGGAACCTACCCCGCCCCGGAGACATGAAAAGCCCGTCCAGAGCGCTACTCTGGACGGGCATGCCGATCGCATACAAGCCTCTGGGCCGCTTCCGGCCCACGGGCGGACCTACATGACGGCGCGCACCTCGGTCACCTCGGGGATATAGTGCTTCAGCATGTTCTCGATCCCCATCTTCAAGGTGGCGGTCGAGCTCGGGCAGCCGGAGCAGGAGCCCTGCAGGTGCAGGGACACCACGCCGTTCTCGAAGCTCTGGAAGATGATGTCGCCGCCATCCTGGGCGACCGCCGGCCGAACCCGCGTCTCCAAGAGCTCCTTGATCTGGGCCACGATCTCGCTGTCCTCGCCGGCATCGCCATCCGCCGCCGCCGCTGCTTCGGCAATCATAACGGGCTTGCCGTGCGTGAAGTGCTCCATGATGGCGCCGAGGATGGCGGGCTTCAGCACCGCCCAGTCCTTGTCGTCGTCCTTGGTGACGGTCACGAAGTCGCTGCCGAGGAAGACGCGCTCGACGCCGGCAATGGCGAAGACGCTCTCGGCCAGGGGCGAGCGCGCCGCCGCGTCCCGATTGGCGAAATCCGCCGTGCCCTTCGCCAGCACCTCGCGGCCGGGCAGGAACTTCAAGGTCGCCGGGTTCGGCGTATATTCGGTCTGGATGAACATCTGGAGACCCTCCGCGCGGGAATCGGCTCTTGGAGCCGCGCCGGCGCCATAGTAACCGGTTCACTGCATAAATGGGCTATTCTTGGTGGAGGATCAACCCCGGCTCCGGGATCCGGCTGGTTCGGCCGGGGCCTAGGAGCCTGCATCCCGTGCGGTAGAAATTCCAAGCATGGCGCCCGATATGGCGGTGGCAACACCTTTGGCAGCTTCCGGCCGGGCCGAACCGGCGCTCTTGGAATGGCTCCTGAGAGAGGGGCCGCGCATCGAGTCGCCGGGCGAGCTCCTGTTCGAGCTTTGCAATCGCTTGCTGGCGGCCGGCGTGCCCTTGATGCGGGCGACCTGCACCGTGCGCACGCTGCATCCGACGCTCATCGGCACCACCATGATTTGGCGCAAGGGCGAGGACTGGCCGACGGAGATTGGGCTCCTGCATGGAATCGAAGAGACGCAGCAGTTCAAGGAAAGCCCGCTGCCGGCCATCTATGAGGGAGCGGCGGCCATTCGCCGGCGCCTCGATATCCCCGGAGCCGTGCTCGACTATCCGATCCTGGCCGATCTCAAGGCCGAGGGTGCGACCGACTATGTGGCGCTGCCGCTGGTGTTCTCCGACGGGCTCATCAACTTCCTGACCTGGACCTCGGACAGGCCGGGCGGCTTCACCACCCAGCACCTCAAGGTACTCTACGATCTCATGCCGGTGCTGGCGCTGGTTCTGGAAACCCGCGCCCGGCAAGTCATGACCACGACCTTGCTGACGACATATCTCGGCGGCGACGCCGGACGCCGGGTGCTCGAAGGCGCCATCCGCCGCGGCAACGGCGAGACCATCCGCGCCGTCATCTGGCTGTGCGATCTGAGGGGCTTCACCGCGATGTCGGACGCGCTGCCGCGCGACACGCTGATCGCCGTGCTCAACGACTATTTCGAGCGCATGGTGCTGGCCGTCGAAGGCCAGGGCGGCGAGGTCCTCAAGTTCATGGGCGACGGCCTGCTCGCGATCTTTCCGATCGACGGCGAGGCGAAGCATGCGGCCACCGCCGCGCTCGCCGCGGCCGCCGACGCGCAGACGCGCATGGCGCGGCTGGCCGAGGAGCGGCGCGCCAAGGGCAAGGCAGAGCTCCGCTTCGGCCTGGCGCTGCATGTCGGCGACCTAATCTACGGCAATATCGGCAGCCGCCGCCGCCTGGATTTCACCGTGATCGGTCCCTCGGTCAACATGGCGAGCCGCATCGAGGCCCTGACCAAGGTGCTGCGGCGCGCGGTGCTGGCCTCGGCCGAGTTCGCCGAAGTCTATCAAGGCCCGCTCACCTCGCTCGGATTCCACGTGCTCCGGGGCTTCACCGAACCGGTGGAGATCTTCACGCTGCCGGAAGACGTGCCGGAGCCGGGCTATGGTTGAGCCATCCGGCATCGGCGGCGGCTAGAAGCAGTCATGCGTCCTTCGGCAGCGCTTTCTTGGCTCCAGCACCAGTGGCGCCAATACCGCGCCGGTGCCATCGACCAGCGGATCGTCGGCGCCGGGCTGACGCTGGCGACGCTGTCCTTGCTGGCGAAGGCGGTTGGGCTGGCGCGCGAGGTGGTCGCAGCCGCGCTGTTCGGCACCGGCGATGCCATCGACGCCTATGTCATCGCCACCTTGGTGCCGGTGTCGCTGACCGGAATCCTCTGCGGCGCCTTTCAATTCGCCTTCATCCCCGCCTATCGCAGAGCCCTCGATCGCTCCGGCGAAGCGGCAGCCGAGCGCTTGCTCGCCGGCGCCAGCGCCGTCGCCTTCTCGCTCCTGGTGCTGGCGACCTTGGCCATGGTGGCGACCGCACCTTTCTATCTGCCCTGGCTCACCTCGGGCTTCGATGGCCCGAAGCGCCTGCTGACGGAGAGCCTCTTGCGGTGGATGGCGCCCTACGTCGTCATCAACGGCGTCGGCTATATCTGGGCCGGCGTGCTGGTGGCCCGTCGCAGCTTCGCGCTGACCGCACTGGTTCCGGCCACGACACCGGTGGTCATGACGGTACTGCTGCTCGCTGAGGGAAGGGAGCTCGGCGTCCTCGCCCTGGTGCTGGGAGCGCTGGCGGGCATGGTCATCGAGGCGGTGCTGCTGGGTGCCGGCCTCAGGCGCCAGGGGGTGGGCCTGGTGCCGCGCTGGAGTGCCGTCGGCCCCGAGCTTGCAGCGGTCGGCAGAGAATATGCGGTGATGCTGGCCGCCTCGCTGCTGATGGGCGGCTCGCTGCTCATCGACCAGGCGATGGCCGCCAGCCTGGATGCCGGCAGCGTCGCCAGCATCGGCTATGCATCGAAGCTGGTGGCCGCCGTGCTGCATCTGGCGACGCTCGCCTTGGGCTCGGCGGCTGCACCCTACTATGCAGGCCTGGCCGACGAGGCCGGCGCCGCCTTGATCCATCGCGTCAGGCGGCATCTCCTATGGGTCGTCGCCGCTGCCATGCCGGTGACCCTGGTGCTGATCCTCCTGTCCGAGCCGGCGGCGCGCCTCATGTTCGAGCGCGGCGCGTTCACCGCCGAGAGCACGTCCCAAGTGGCGGCGGTGCAAGCCGCCTACTTCGCGCAGCTTCCCGCCTTCGCGGCCACCGTGCTGCTGGTTCGCCTGGCGGCTTCCCTCTCGCTGGCACGGCTCATCCTCGCCATGGCGGCGCTTAATCTCGCCCTCAAGCTCGCCCTCAATTATTGGCTGATGCAGAAGCTGGGCGCGGTCGGCATCGCGGCGGCGACCCTGCCGGCAACCGCGATCTGCGCCGGCTTCCTTTATGGCTGCATGCGACGGACCGAACGGCCGGACGCGGCACCGGAGATCGCCTAGCCGATCTCCCGCGGTGGCAAAAAACCAAACGCGCAGCCTAGGAGGTGCGGATGTTGGAGCTGAGGCCGAACTGCGAATACTGCGACAAGGATTTGCCGCCGGAAGCGACCGATGCCCGGATCTGCAGCTATGAATGCACCTTCTGCGTCGCTTGCGTCGACACCGTGCTCAGCAATGTCTGCCCCAACTGCGGCGGCGGGTTCGTTCCGAGACCGATCCGGCCGGCGAGCGAGCGGCGCAAGGGCGTCAGCCGGAGCCAGCACAAGGCCTCGACGAAGCGGGTCCATCTCAAATGGGACCGCGCAGAGCTGGGGCTTTTCGTAGACGGCATTCGCGACATTCCGCCGGAACGCCGCTAGAAGACATTCATGTAATGTTCATATGGAACTTGCTACAAAATGCGCGGTCCTAGCTCTCTCGCGCACACGTCACGGGGGACGGTGAATTCGCGCCGGCATGTCCGCCTCGCCATCAAGGCCCGATCGCCCGCAGCGTGCACCACGGCGCACAGGTGATCCGCGCGCGCTCGATTGGGAGAGGATCGAGTTTTGGACGGCAAAGGTTGTCGAGAAAGACCTTCTGTCGATCGGCGATGTCTTCATCGCGGCGGGCGCGGATTTGCCCGAGGTCGTTTGGAGCCCTAAGGCCCATGATCTCGCTGCGCCACCTCTGAGCTTTCTTTCGGGACATTGGTCGAGCCTCTCCGACGGCGGCCTTCCGCACATCAGGCAGATCGATCCCCTCGAGCTGCGTCCAGCGCTCGGCTATGTCATGCTGCTCGACGCGGTCGACGGCGGCCGCGATTTCCGCTACCGGCTCTATGGCAGCAAGATCGCGCAGATCTCGAACCTCGACATGACCGGCCGGCTGCTCTCCGAGCATCCCGCCAGCACCTACGTCGCCGAATTCGGGATCGCGGTCTATCGGGCGGCACTCATCCGACGCGAGTCCATCTACACGACCCGTAAGCCGACGATGGCGGAGTTCACCGCATGTTGGCAGCGGCTTGCGATGCCGCTTGTCGATGACAGCGGTGCCGTGGTGCGTCTGCTGGCAGCTACGGTCGCCATCGGGGGCGACGGGGTAATGATCCGGAGCGGATCCGGGGCGTTCGCCTAGCTAGGGGCTGTAACTTTCACAAGAGGACGTTCCCCGAGGTCCTTGGTCGGCCGGATTTCGACATTGGAGCGCTGCTTGCAGCAGAGAACCTAGTTGATCACCGATAGCTGGGAGTATCCTGCCTCTCAGTTTGTCGCTTGCTGCTTAGTGGTGTCCGACACGATCCAATCTTTATTGGATGGTGGTTGTCGCGGCTGAGAGGTCATGGTTCTATCGCCCTTTCCCATACTCCGCGATGATGACGTGCTCGCCCTCGCCAACATGAGCGAGGTCATCGCCGTCATCGAAAAGTGCCTTCGCGCGAAACAGGCTGGGCGCTTGATCGCGCCGCCACGACACTCCATCTCCTTCGGTAGTAGCGGGAGCCTTGTATTCACTATCGGCGGCATATCCGATATGGGTAGCGGTGGCGTCGCGGGATTCCGCGCATATGAAACGTTTACCGGCGCCGGCATTCAGCGCGCCCAGTTCGTGGCCGCTTGGGACACCGTCAGCGGGAATTTTCTCGGAGTCGTTATTGGAGATATGCTTGGCGCGTTGCGCACTGGCGCGATCGGAGGAGTAGCAGTCAAGCACCTCTCGCGTGTAGACGCCTCAATATGTGCCGTCATCGGCAGCGGTCGACAAGCAGAGACGCAGCTTCTCGCGGCTGCCGCGGTTCGCCGGCTCGCTCTCGTTCGAGTCTACAGTCGTAACCCCGCAAAGCGTGACGCCTTCGTCCGGCGTGTGGCCGCCAAGGTAAATCTCCGCGTGGAACCCGCGTCCGAAGCGCGCGAGGCAGTCAAGGACGCCGATATCGTGTTGTGCGCGACAGACAGTGCGACGCCCGTCATTGACACCGGGTGGTTGTCGCCCGGAGCGCATGTCAATACCGTTGGACCCAAGCTATCGAGCCGCCACGAAATGCCCCTCGAGATTGGATCCCTAGCAGCGCTCATCGCGACGGACGCCCCTGAGCAGATGCGCTCTCTGTCGGAGCCATTTTTCCTTGAGAAGACTCCAGGCTGGAACGATGTGCGGGATCTCGCCAACATCGTAGGTGGCGGACAATATGGCCGAGAGGACAGGGATATTAGTTTGTTCTGCTCTGTCGGACTCGCAGGCACTGAGGTCGTTGTCGCAGAGCATTTGCTGCGACGAGCAGCGACGTAAACATCTCGCTGAGCTTGTCGAAATTCATCGTTGAACAAGTACATTCCACAACCGCTTACCTGCCAATGCCTCGGTGGTGGCGACCCGGCTCGCGTTAATCGGCCCGGAAATTTGCACCATGCGCTTGTATTTGGGCTCAGGTCGTTACTTTCTAGAGTCGTCTGTGAAGAATGCGACCCGAGCCTGATTTAGGTGCGGGGCCGGTTGAGGCGCATCCGGGTCAGACGGATTGGGAGCACTTGAGCGGCTGGTGAATGCGAGCTAGAACCAGGCACACAAGAGCTCCGCCAGCCAGCGCAAAAGCAGGCGGAAGTTGAAGCCGACGGCGGCGAGGAGCGCATTGATGCGGTCGCCGTCGCGGCCCTTGAGGTGATTGCGGCCCATCCCTTGATCGGCCTTGAGGTGGCCAATCACGGGCTCGGCGGCGGCGCGACGCAGCATCTCGCGGCGAATGGCACGGGAGACGCGGCGAACCTGGCCCGAGATCCAGCTCCTGAAGCGGTTGGGATGGTTGTGGCCGCGATAGCCCCCCGCCTTCGCAGGGGCAGGCTCTTGTCGACATGGATGCGGTGAGCCTCAACGCCAATGAGCCGTTCCATGTCGGCGACCATAGGGCCCAGAGTGTGGCCGTCGAACGGGTTGCCATACAGCGCCTTCACATGCAGCACGAACTGGCCGCCCCAGAGCGTGCCGAAGGAGGGCTTGGTGACCGGCGTGGCGACGGAGACCTTGCAGCCGAACTCGTAGGGGCGAGAGCTGTCAATTCGCGACATTCCCCCGGAACGTCGCTAGCCGCACGTATTCGCCACGGCGCGTCACGAACGGGCTTGTAATCGGTTCACAGTGCTTCGACCGCTGTTTTCCGTGGCACCCCCATAAGGATGCGGTGAGGTCGGTTTCCTTGTGATGGTTTGAGGTTGAAGGTCGCTGGTTTGGTCGGGGGCACTTCGCCCCTTCGATCACGGTCCGGCTGCGGCGAAGCGACCAGCGAACAACCGGAAGATTGAGGCTTCGGGGTAAGCCGTCGGCAGCCAGACGCGGATGCGGGCGGCGCTCTCTACCACACGGGCGGCTACTTTGATCAGCCGAAGCCGCAGCATGGTGAACTCAGCGGTCTTCCAGCATGAGCGCCTGGGAGAGGCGGCGCGCAGCGTGTGCAATAGCCAGTAGGCCGCGGTGTGCAGGATGAGGCGGAATTGGTTGGCGCGTGGGCGGCGGCAGGATGTGCGATCCGAGGCAAGCTGGGCCTTGTGCAGCTTGATGAAGTTCTCGGCCTGGCCGCGTCCGCAGTAGACAGTCTCATAGAGGTGCTCGGGCGAACCGGCGAGGGTGGTGACGACGTAGCGCACATCGAAGCCCTTTGCGGTGGCTTCGAGGCGGGCAATGACGCGGCGCGGCTTGGTCCAGCTCTTCGCCCCATAGCCGAAGGTCGTCCACGTTCGGCTCCTGGCGTCCCCGGCCTCGGCGCGGCGCACGTAGAGGTCGTCGGCGACGGCCCGGACCTGGGCATGCAGAATGTCGTTGCCGGCGAGCCCGAAGATGTAATCGACGCCGTTCGCCTCGCACCACGCCGTCGCTTCAGGCCGGGCGTAATGGCTGTCGCCGCGCCAGCAGATGCGGGTATCGGGCCATTGGCGGCGGATACGGCGGACGACGTGCTTGATGATGGTGCGGACCTCTGTTCCTGCGGGCGTCTTGCCGGGCCGCAGGATGACGACCACAGGCTTGCCGGTCGTCGCCTCGTAGATGTGGATCGGCAGGAAGCAGCGCTCGTCGTAATGGGCATTGAAGAGCGAGAGCTGCTGGTGCCCATGGACCCGATCGAGCGTATCGTCGATGTCGAGGGTGATCGCCTCGGGTGAGCGCTTCCATGTGGCGCAGAACAGATCGACCATCGCCGCCATCATCCGCGCGATCTCGATCTTCGAGGGCGCATTCTCCAGGCGTGACATGGTCGGTTGCGAGCACAGCCCTGAGCCGGTTTCAGGCAGTCGCCCAACCGCCATCTTGAATACCGGGTCCGCACGCAAGGTGTCGCAGTCGTCCGCGTCCTCGTAGCCCGCCGCCATCGAAGGCTGCTGTCACCTTCTTGCGCGCTACCGCTGGCAGGTCAAAGGGGAGAAGACTATCATCGGCCATGGTGGTGAGGTGCTCCCTTGATCAATGCGTGCATCCTCCTGCAGCACCGGAATCATGTCGCACATTCACGGTCGGAGCTACTGCTGCCACCTAGCTTCTTCGTCGTCTGGGGAGATGACGATATGCAGGGTGCCGACGAGGTAATCGAGTGAGGCGGCGGGAATTTATCACTGTTGCCGCCGCCGGCACGCTCGCGCGCCCGCGTGTCGGGCTCGCTCAACAAGCGGTGCCGGCTCAACGCATCGGCGTCTTCATTCCGTTCGCCGAAAGTGATCGCACCCAGCAGCAATATTATCTCGGCTTCAAGGAGAAGCTGAGGCACCTGGGCTGGGTCGAAGGCCGGACGGTCGAGTTCATCGAGCGCTGGCGCCCCGGCGCGTCGATCGCCGATTTCCAATCCACAGCCGCAGAGCTGGTCAACCAAGGTCCGGATCTGATCTTCTTGGTCAGCACGCCGGCGCTCAAAGCGGTGGCGGCGGCGACCGGCTTGATCCCGATCGTCTTCGTCGGCGTCTCCGACCCGGTGGGACAGGGCCTGATCTCGAATCTGGCCCGTCCCGGCCGCAACCTCACCGGATTCACCTTCTTCGACCCAGAGATGGGCGGCAAATGGCTGGGATTGTTGAAGGAAATGGCTCCTCGGGTGGTGCGGGTCCGGGTCGTTTTCAACCCCAACACGGCGCCGCAGGCAAAGCTGTTCCTCGATTCGATCGAGGCGGCGGCAGCGTCATTCGGCGTCGTCGCCAATGCCGCTCCCGTGCACGACGCGGCGGAGATCGAGGCGACACTCGGCGCGCTGGAGCGCGAAGCCAATGGCGGCCTGTTTTTCCCCTCCGACACTTTCACCATCAACCATCGCGCCCTCGTCCTCGGTCTGACGACGCGCTATCGTCTGCCGGCGCTCTATGCGCACGACTTCTTCACACGTGAGGGCGGCTTGGCCTCCTACAGCGTCGCGGTCGCCGCGCAATACGTGCAGGCGGCCGAATATGCCGACGTCATCCTCAAGGGCGCCTTTGCGGGCGATCTGCCGGTGCAGCAGCCGACGAAGTTCGAGTTGGTCATCAATCTCAAGACCGCGAAGGCGCTCGGCCTCGGCGTGCCACAGTCGCTGCTCGCGCTCGCCGACGAGGTGATCGAATAAGCGACGGCCATGCCGTGAGCGAGTCTCGCCATGCGTGGCAGCCCGCGACCCCATCGTCTAGCTCAATTTAGAACCGCTGATGTTGAGTCCGATCAATGGACTCGGCGCTGTCACCCGCCCGATTTACCGCTCCGTCACGAATAATCCAGGCTAGTCCTCTAAGGCCTGAGGAAGCCGACGATGTCGTGGGTCTTCCTCAGGATCGGCGCGGCGCTTTCCCGCGCCCGCTCCGCGCCGTCGCGCAGCACGCTATCGACGTAGCCCGGATCCGCTTTCAGCCTTTGCATCTCCGCGTTGATCGGGCCCAGGACCGAGACCGCGAGCTCGGCCAGCGCGCTCTTGAACTCGGAGAACTGCTTGCCGGCGAAGCGCCTCAAGGCATCGGCGCTGTCGATGTCGGCGAGCCCGGCATAGATGCCGATGAGATTCGCCGCCTCCGGCCGCTTCTCCAGCTCCGCCAGCGAGTCCGGCAAGGGATGGGGATCGGTTTTCGCCCGGCGGATCTTGTTGGCGATGGCGTCGCGATCGTCGGTCAGGTTGATCCGGCTCATGTCGGAGGCATCCGATTTGCTCATCTTCTTGGTGCCGTCGCGAAGGCTCATGATGCGCGCACCCGGACCCAGGATCAGCGGTTCCGGCAACGGGAAGAACTCGATGTTGAACATGCTGTTGAAAGCCTTGGCGATGTCGCGGGTGAGCTCGACATGCTGCTTCTGGTCATCACCCACCGGCACCGCATCGGCGTGATGCACGAGAATGTCGGCGGCCATCAGGTTGGGATAGACGTAGAGTCCCGTGGTGACGTTCTCTTGGTTCTTTCCGGCCTTGTCCTTGAACTGCGTCATCCGGTTGAGCCAGCCTAGCCGCGCCACGCAGTTGAAGATCCAGCCGAGCTCGGCGTGCTCGTGCACCTGGCTCTGGTTAAAGAGGATATGAGTCTTGGCATCGATGCCGGCCGCCATGTAGGCGGCCGCCACCTCGCGGGTGGCCGCGCGCAGCTCGGCCGGGTCCTGCGGGATGGTGATGGCATGCAGATCGACGACACAGAAGATGCAGCGGGCGCGGTCCTGCAGCTTCACCCAGTTCCTGAGCGCGCCGAGATAGTTGCCGAGGTGCAGATTCCCGGTTGGCTGCATGCCGGAGAAGATGAGGTTCATCGTTGTTGCTCCTCCACGCGGATCCCCTGAGCGCATAACAAAAGACCCACCGAGAGATCGTCCAGGTGGGCCGGTTACCAGCGACGAAGATGGACTCGGATCAGCCCTCGCACCTGCCCAAAGAGCGCCGCCACCAGCGAAGGGCGGAGCGGAAGGCGACGGCCAAGGCGGGACGGGTCGCGGACATGGCCTCTCTTTAGCCGTCTTGGCTCGGCTCCGTCAACCGCGGGGAGCGGCTGAGGAAGCTGCGGAGTTCGGCCGGCCGCGCGGCACCGGTGGCCAGCACCAGAAGCGCAAAGGCGAGGCCGCCGGCGCCGATCAGGAGTACCAGCGCCCCGATGCTCTCCAGCCCGTGCCCCATCAGCATGGGCTCGGCCAAGCCCGCGGCCCACCAGACGAAGCCGCCCATGCCGAGGGCGGCCAGAGCCAGCCGCGGCAGCCGCCTTGTCGCTTCGGCGTCCAGGTGGAACTGGCCGCGACGGGCGAGCCCGGCCCAGAGCAGGCCCGCATTCAGCCAGGCGGCGATCGAGGTGCCGATGGCGATGCCGACATGGGCGAGATAGGGCATGAGGGCGAGAATGATCGCGAGGTTGGCGGCAATCGCCACGGCCGCGATCTTGACCGGCGTCGCCGTGTCGTGGCGCGCGAGGTAGCCCGGCGTCATCACCTTGATGAGCACGAAGGCCGGCAGACCCATGGCGAAGGCGGCGAGAGCGCGTGCGGTCAGGATCGCGTCCTCGGCGGAGAAGGCGCGGTGCTCGAACAGCACATGCACGATCGGCAGTGCCAAGGCGATGAGCCCTGCCGCGGCCGGCAAGGTGGCAAGGGCCGCCACCTCGAGCGCGCGGTTCTGGGTGGTGTTCGCCGCTTCGGGCTCGCGCGCGAGCTGCTGGGTCAGCAAGGGCAGGAGTGCGGTGCCGACGGAGTAGCCGACCACGCCCAGAGGCAGCTGCGCCACCCGATCGGCGTAATAAAGGTAGGCGACCGAACCGCCCGGCAGCAGGGTGGCCATCACCGTGCTGATGACCAGGCTCACCTGGGTCACGCCGGCCCCGAGCGTGGCCGGGACCATCAGCTTCAGCATCCGGCGGACATTGGGCGTGAGACGCGGCCTGACCAGCCGCAAGCGGACGCCGGCGCGTTTGGCGGCGTAGACGAGGTGGATGAACTGCGCGATGCCGGCCAGTGCCACGCCGTAGGAGAGCGCATGGGCGACGGTGGGCACGAAGGGGGTGATGGCGAAGAGGGCGGCGATCTGCACGAGGTTGAACAGGTTCGGCGCCGAGGCCATGGCGGCAAAGCGCCCGAGCGCGTTCAAGATGCTGCCGAGGAAGGCGACCAAGGTGATGAGCAGGAGGTAGGGAAACATCACCCGCCCGAACAGCAGCGCCGTGGCGACCTGCTCCCCATCCCCGGTGAAGCCCGGCGCGATCACGCTCAAGACCCAGGGCATCGCCCCTTCGACGGCCAGCACGAAAAGGCCGAGCACGGCGATGAGAACCGCCAGAGTCTCCTCGGCGAAGCTGAGCGCCGCCTGCCGGCCTTCGGTGGCGATGAGGCGGGCCAGCATCGGCACGAAGGCGGCCGAAAAGGCCCCTTCGGCCGAAAACGCCCGAAACAGATTGGGCAGCCGGAAGGTGACGATGAAGGCGTCCGCCAGGGGGCCAGCGCCGAGGAAGGCCGCGACCAGGATGTCGCGGATGAACCCCAAGACCCGGCTCGCCAGGGTGTAGCCGCCGACGGTGGCGATGGAGCGGAACAAGGACACGGGGCCAGCTCATAGCAGGTCGGCGCCAGGCTCGCCTAGGCGGCAGCCGCGCACGATCCTATCGATCGAAGGGGTTTGACAGGTTGTTGCGTCGTCGCATATACGTGAATCACGTATGTTCGAATGGGGCGAGGCGAAGAGCGAGAGATGCCGCAGCGAGCGCGGCTTTTCGTTCGAGACGGCGGCGCGTCATATCCGCGAGGAAAGCAAATCGGAGAGAACGCAATGCCTATCGTAAGGAAGTCCCTGGTGGAGCTGAAGAAGAGCAAGCCTAAAATCGATCGGGCGCGGGTGAAGGCGACGAGCGAAGCGGAAATCCGGCGCCAGGCCAGTGATGACGGCCATCCGGTCCTGACAGCGCGCGAGCTCAAGCGCGCGCGCCTGGTCGAGCCGCCGCATTCTGTTGACGTGCGGGCGATCCGCCGTCGGCAGCATTTGTCGCAGCGGGCCTTCGCGCTGAAATACGGATTCTCCCCACGAACGGTGCAGGAATGGGAACAGGGCCGAGCCAAGCCGGATCGTCCGGCCCGCCTGCTCCTGGCGATGATCGAACGAGCACCGGAGACTGTGGAGCGCGTGTTGCGGCGGCTGTAGCGTCGCGGCAAAAGCCGCCGGTCCGTTGGCTAATAATTTGCGCAGCCAGAATTAACCTGGCAATCTGAACCAATGGTTCTTAGTGAGCGGGCAAGACTCTATTTTGGGTGACGAAAAGCGCCGCAGCAGGACACTTCATTGCCGCAATGGCAACATTTTATTTCTTAATTCAGGGACATGAGAACAGGAAGCAGCCGAATAAAAGATTTATGCATAATAAAATTTCACTATTCGCATTTAGTTGACGCATCGAATCGCAAGCGCCATCTTGGTTTCGTTGACACGCATGAGTGGACTGGGCCTCAGCTTGAGGTTCGGAAAACCGTCGAAGCCTGAAGTTGGTTGCTTGCGACCACCGAGGGCGTGTTCTTACTGGCTAGATCGTGAACTCCGCCCGGCCGGGCGCCTTCACGATGGTTGGTAGTGATCCGTAGGTGCGAGGGACAAGCGAAGTTCGGAACGAAAGTTCTTTTTCGGCTATCCCGTTGTCAGAAAGCAAGCAGTCCCGTTGTCAGAAAGCAATCAGTGTTGGGCGCCGGCAGGGTAACCGTCCTGCCGGCGCTTTTTCTTCGCTCAAAAAATGAAATCGTTTGGAGCGATATTCACGTGGGTCGGAGCTGTTGAGGGCTCAGTCTGCCCATCGTGACAATTGGGATAGTCGCGGTTGAGCCCACCTCGCACCGGCACACAGTCGTAGTGAAAATTGTGACTGTACGCGGCACCTAGCCGGCTCTTAGCGCCCAACAAACAGCTATCTGCGTGAACCTTCTGGCGTACATGCCGGAAGTATCCGTGCCGCGCTTTTCCCGGGCTCTTAAAGAAAAGGCTCATCAGGGAATCGAGTGGGCGAATTGAGGGGTTGAAGGCGACCCGAAGCCACGTGGATATTGGGTTTTTGGGGTGTCGCCAGGTGCTGGGGTTTGGCATGCTGGCGGCATGGGCAGATCAGCGAAGCCGGCGCGGC
>JACQAG010000060.1 GCA_016195085.1 Pseudomonadota bacterium
GCCGCGCCGGCTTCGCTGATCTGCCCATGCCGCCAGCATGCCAAACCCCAGCACCTGGCGACACCCCAAAAACCCAATATCCACGTGGCTTCGGGTCGCCTTCAACCCCTCAATTCGCCCACTCGATTCCCTGATGAGCCATTAAAATTAAACCATTGCGGTTCATTACGCGAGCGCCCTCGGGCGCGCCGACGGCTATGGAAGCCTGGGGAGGCCCGGTTTCAGCGATAGATCGCAACCTCGATCGCGCCGCCGGCCAGCACGGAGCCCCGGTACATGCCCTCGGTGTTGAAGGGCATGGTGACATTGCCCTGGCGATCGACCGCAACCAGGCCGGCGCCGGAGCCCCATTCCATGAGCTCATGCATGACCATCGCCTCGCAGGCATCGGCAAGCGCCGTGCCCTGATAGCGCATCCGGCTGGCGATCTCGTGGGCCAGCACCTTGCGCACGAAGAACTCGCCCTTGCCGGTGGCCGAGAGGGCGCAGGTGGTATTGTCGGCATAGGTGCCGGCGCCGATGATCGGGCTGTCGCCGACCCGGCCCAGGATCTTGTTGGTGAAGCCGCCGGTCGAGGTCGCCGCCGCGAGATCGCCCCGGGCGTCGAGCGCCACCGCGCCGACCGTGCCGTGCTTCTGCGCCTCCGGCACGGCGGTGATCGGCGCCCCCTTGGCCGCCAGCTCCTTGACCTCGGCCAAGGCCACCCGGCGCCAGTCCGTGTCGAAATAGGATTGCGGCACCGGTTGGAAGCCGTGGGCCTCGGCGAAGGCATCGGCACCCTCGCCGACGAGGAGAAGGTTGTCCGAGCGCTCCATGATGGCGCGACAGACGCGGATGGGATTGCGGATGTGACGGGCTCCCGCCAAGGCACCCGCCAGGAGACTCTTTCCGTCCATGATGGCGGCGTCGAGCTCGTGTCCCCCTTCCAGGTTGAACACCGAGCCGTGCCCGGCATTGAAGAGCGGCGAGTCCTCCATCGAGGCGACCGCCGCTTCGACCGCATCGAGGCTGCTGCCGCCCCGCTCGAGGATGACCCGACCGGCGTCCAGCGACTGGGTGAGCGCCTGGAGATACGCAGCCTCGCGCTGGGACGACATCAGGGCGCGGGTGAGCGTGCCGCAGCCGCCATGAATGGCCAGCGCATAGCGCGGCCGGGAATGGGCGAGGGTCGGGCTTGGTGGGGCCATGGCCTCTATCCTAGCCGATTTCGGCGCTCCGTGGACGAGTCGGGCTCTTCAGCCAGGCAGGCTGTTTGCTGCGGCCGAGCAGGCCGCGAACCACGACATAGAAGATCGGCGTGAACACGAGGCCGAAGAGCGTCACCCCCAGCATGCCGAAGAAGACGGCGGTGCCGAGCGATTGGCGCATCTCCGAGCCGGCCCCGATCGCGATCACCAGCGGCACCACGCCGAGGATGAAGGCGAGCGAGGTCATGAGAATGGGCCTGAGGCGCGTCTGCGCCGCATCCACGGCGGCGGCGAAACGGTCGACGCCGGTTGCTTCCGCCTGGCGGGCGAACTCGACGATGAGGATGGCGTTCTTGGCGGCAAGCCCCACCAGCACCACGAAACCGACCTGGGCCAGGATATCGACGGCCATGCCGCGCAGCAGGAGGCCGCTGACCGCGGCCAAGAGGCACATCGGCACGATCAGGATCACGGCCAGCGGCAAGGCCCAGCTTTCATACTGCGCCGCCAGCACCAGGAAGACGAGGACGACCGAGGCCACGAAAACCAGCAGGCCGCTGCTGCCGGCGAGCTTTTCCTGGAGTGCCAGCTCGGTCCATTCGAAGCCGAAGCCGTCGGGGAGCCGATCGGCGGCGAGACGCTCCATCTCCGCCAGCGCATAGCCAGTGGAGAAGCCAGGCACTACGTTCCCCTGGATTTCGGCGGCCGGATAGAGGTTGTAGCGGGGCACGCGGTAGGGGCCGGTGATGTCGCGGAAGGAGGTGACCGCGCCCAAGGGCACCATATCGCCCTTCCCGTTGCGGGTCTTGAGGTTGGCAATGTCGCGGATGTCGGTACGGAAGCGCCCGTCGGCCTGCGCCGTCACCCGGTAGGTGCGGCCGAGATAGTTGAACTCGTTTACGAAGCTCGAGCCGACATAGACTTCGAGGGTCTGGAATACCTGGTCCACCGAAACCCCGAGCATCTCCGCGCGCACCCGGTCGATGCCGGCATAGATCTTCGGCGTGCGGGTGTTGAAAAGCGAGAACACGCCGACCAGCCCCGGGATCTGATTGGCCGCCTGGGTCATGTCCTGGGTGGCGGCATCGAGTGCCTGCAGCCCTCGTCCGCGGCGATCCTGCACCATCATCTTGAAGCCACCGGAATTGCCGATGCCGCGCACCGGCGGCGGCGGAATGGTGATGATGAAGGCATCTTGGATGACGCCCAGCCTTTGACGCAACGTCGCCAGCAAAGCATCGGCGCTTTGCCCCTTGGCGGCGCGCTCGGCGAACGGCTTCAGCGCCGAGAAGATCGCGCCGGCATTGGGTGCATTGGTGAAGGTGGCGCCGTCGAACCCGGCGAAGGGCACGACATGCGCCACGCCGTCGGTTGCAAGCAGGATCTCCGCCGCCCGGCGCACGACCGCATCGGTGCGCGCCAGCGAGGATCCCGGCGGCAGCTGCAGGACGGTGATGAGGTAGCCCTGGTCCTGCTGGGGAATGAAGCCCGTGGGCGCGCGGCCGAACTGCCAGATGGTGAGGCCGATGAGGCCGGCATAGACCGCGAGGGCGAGCGCCGAAAGCCTGAGCAGACGCCTCGTGAGCCCGCCATAGGCACCGGACAGAAAGGCGAAGCCGCGGTTGAAGCCGGAAAAGAACGCGCGAATCGGCCGGGCGATGAGCGATCCTCGAGCCGGTTCCTCTTGGTGGGGCCTGAACAGAAGCGCGCACAGCGCCGGGCTCAAGGTCAATGACACGATCATGGAAATGACCGTGGCGCTGGCGATGGTGACCGCGAACTGGCGGAAGAACTGTCCGGATATGCCGGGGATGAAGGCCGACGGGATGAATACCGAGGACAAGACCAAGGCGATCGCAATGAGCGCGCCGCCGACCTCGTCCATGGTCTCGTGCGCCGCGTCGCGTGGCGACATGCCTTGGCGCAAGTTGCGCTCGACATTCTCCACAACCACGATCGCATCGTCGACGACGATGCCGATCGCCAGCACCAGACCGAACAGCGACAAATTGTTGAGCGAGAAGCCGAAGGCGGCCAGCACGCCGAAGGTGCCGATCAAGGATATGGGAATCGCCACGATCGGTATGATCGAGGCGCGCCAGGTTTGCAGAAAGACAAGGACCACGATGACCACCAGGCCGACAGCTTCGAAGATGGTCTTGAACACCTCGCGCACCGACTCGGCGATGAACTCGGTCGGATTGTAGACGATGTCGTAGCGGAGCCCCGCCGGGAAGGACCGCGACAATTCCTGCATGGTGGCGATCAGACGATCGGCGGTCGCCAGCGCGTTCGAGCCGGGACGTTGGAAGAGGAGGAGTGGCACCGCGGGTCTGGCATCGAGATAGCCGTTGGCGCTGTAGTCCTGCGCGCCGAGCTCGACCCGGCCCAGATCCTGCACGCGCGTCACCCTGCCGTCTGAGTCGGTCTTGACGATGATGTTGGCGAATTGCCGCGGATCGGAGAGCCGTCCGAGGGTCTCGATGTTGAGCTGGAACGCGCCCGGCTTCGGCACCGGCGGCTGACCCAGCTGGCCCGAGGCGACTTGCACATTCTGCTGGCGGAGCGCGGCGACGACATCGCTCGCGGTCAGTCTGCGCGCCGCGATCTTCTCCGGATCGAGCCAGACTCGCATCGCATAGTCGCGGGCGCCGAACACGCGCACGTCGCCCACGCCCTCGAGCCGCGCCAGCACATCCTTGATCTGGAGGGTGGCGTAGTTGGAGACGTAGAGCTGATCGCGCGACCCGTCCGGCGAGCTCAGATGGATTACCATCATCAGGTCGGGCGAGTTTTTGCGCACAGTGACGCCGATGCGCGACACCTCCTCGGGCAGGCGCGGCTGGGCGATGGCGACGCGGTTCTGCACCAGCACCTGCGCGATGTCGAGGTCGGTGCCGAGCGCAAAGGCGATGGTAAGCGCGAGATTGCCGTCGCCGGTCGCCTGGGAGACCATGTAGAGCATGTTCTCCACACCGTTGATCTCCTGCTCGAGCGGAGTGGCCACGGTGTCGCTCACCACCTCGGCAGACGCGCCGGGATAGGCGGCGTTGACGACGATGGTCGGCGGCGCGATCTCGGGATATTGGGCGACCGGCAGTGTGAAGTAAGCGTAGCCGCCGACCAGCGTGATGAAGACCGAAAGCACCGTCGCAAAGATCGGCCGATCGATGAAGAAGTGCGAAAGGCGCATGGACTTGCCGCCTCAATCCGATGCGGACGGCGTGATGGTGCCCGGCTGCGGGGCGACTTTGGCGCCGGGGCGGGCGCGTACGAGGCCGTTGATGATGATCATGTCGCTCGCCTCGAGCCCGCTACGGATCACGCGCAGCCCCTCGCTGGTCGGCCCCGGCCGTACGATCTTCGGTACCACCGTGCCGTCGTCCTTGACCGTCATCACGATCTTGCGGGACTGGTCGGTCACCACCGCGCTGTCCGGGACCAGCGTGGCCTGGTACGGCTCGGAGCCCGGTATCCGGATGCGGCCGAATTGCCCGGGCGTGATGAAGAGGTCGCGGTTGGGGAAGGTCGCCCGTGCGCGGATCGTGCCGGAGCTGCGGTCGACCTGATTGTCGAGGAAGTCGAGACGCCCCTCGAGGGTCCATTTGGTCTCGTCGAAGAGATGCGCGAAGACGCCGAGTGCGCCGTCGCGTGCCGACTTGAACTTGCCGGTGGCCGCGGCGCGCTGATAGGCGAGCAGATCGGCTTCGCTCATGTCGAAGGTGAAGTAGATCGGATCGAGCGCCACGATGGTGGTGAGCAATGTCGTCGGTCCACCGGCGCCGCCGACGACGAGATTGCCGATGCTGACCTCGTGTCGGCTGGCGCGGCCGCCGACGGGCGCGGTGATGCGGGTGAAGTCGAGATCGAGCTGCGCCGAGCGGATGGCTGCCTTGGCCGTCTCCAGGACAGCCGCCGCGACTCGCTGCTCCTGTACGCGCTGGTCGTAGACGCTGCCGGCGACGAAGTCGCGTTCGCGCAGCTGGCCGGCGCGAGCCAGCTCCCGGGTCGCCAGCTCGAGGCGGGCATTGGCTTGGGCGAGCTGCGCTTGTACGGAGCTGAGCGCAATCTCGAAGGGCCGGGGATCGATGATGAACAGGAGATCGCCCTTGTTGACGATCTGTCCGTCCCGGAAGTTGATCGATTGCAGATAGCCGCTGACGCGCGCCCGCATCTCCACATACTCGACGGCGGCGAATTGACCGGTGAATTCGTCCCACTCGACGATCTCGCGCTGGAGCGGATGGCTCACGGTCACCGGCAAGGGCGCCGGTGCGGCCCGGGCGGCGCTGCTTTCTCCGCGGCTCCGGCCAAAGAACCAGAACGCAGCGAGAGCGGCGACGAGCAACAGCCCGACGGCCACAAGCAAGCCGCGAGGGCGCCCGGTCCCTGGCTCCACCTTTGACGAAGGCGGCGTGCCCGCGGGTGTGGCGGGGGATGGAGGCGTGACGGTCTCGGGCATGGCGGCTCCCCCTGATGCACCTTGAGAGAAGGTAGATGAGCCGGCCGGGAATGCAATCGTCGCCGGCAAAATTGCGGCGCCGCCGGCTCCGGACGCGCGGATTTCCTCGATCGCCGGCATTTACGCTGATAGGCCGGTGACTTGCCATCGGCCATGAGAGCTGTGGCGGCCCGGCAACAGGCCGGGCGAGGAAGATTGCTAGGCCTTGAGCAAATCGGCCAAGGTCAATGCCATCACCTGGGTCGCCCGCAACAGGTCCGTGAGGCTGAGGCGCTCATCGGCCCGGTGCGCATTGGCATCGGCGATGCTGCGGGGTCCGGCGCCGTAGAGCACCGTCGGGATGCCGGCGGCGCTGTAGTGCCGGGCATCGGTATAGAGCGGTACCCCGCCGGCTTCGATGGTCTCGCCAAACACCGCCTCGGCGTTCCGGCGGAGCGGTTCCACCAGCCGGTCTTGCCCCGGGCTCGGGACCAGCGGCCTTGCCTCCAAGAGGCGACGGATCTCGACGGTGATTCCCGGCATGGCGTGGGCGCGCTCGTGGATCAGAGCGACGAGCTCGCGTTCCGCCTCGACCGGCGCTTCCTCGGGGATGATGCGCCGGTCGAGGCGGAAGCGGACGAGATCGGGCACGACATTGGTGTTGATGCCGCCCTCGATGAGCCCGACGACCAGGCTCGGCGACCGGATGCCGGCGATGGCCGAACGCTTGGCCGCGAGGCTTTCGCGGAGCCCGTAGAGGGCGCCCAGGATCTCTGTCGCCGCCCAGAGCGCATCGACGCCGGCCTCCGGCGTGGCCGCATGCGCCGACTTGCCGCGCACGCTCACTTCCATATGCAGGCAGCCATTGTGGGCGACGACGATCTGATAGGAGAAGCCGGCGGCGATGGCGAAGTCCGGCCGGCTCAGCCCCTGATCCAAGAGCCATTTCGGCCCGATCATGCCGCCCGACTCCTCATCATAGGTGAAGTGCAGCTCGACCGTGCCGGCAAGCGTCATGCCGCTGGCGATCAGCGCCGTCAGCGCGAACGCATAGGTGGCGAAGTCGGATTTCGAGACCGCAACGCCGCGGCCATACATCCATCCCTCGCGGATCTCGGCGCCGTAGGGATCGGCGGTCCATCCTTCGCCGGGCGGCACGACATCGCCATGGGCGTTGAGTGCCACGACCGGTCCCGGACCGAAGCGGTGACGCACGATGAGATTGGTCGCGGCCTGCATGCCGTGCGCTTGGGCGAGCTCGCCCGGCACCTCGTGCCGCTCCACCTCGAGGCCCAGCGCCGCCAAGAGCGCGGCCGCGCGCTCGCCGTGGCGGCGGCAGTCGCCGGGCGGATTGTCGGAGGGAACCCGCACGAGCTCGGCTAGGAAACCGATCTGCTCCTGGTGCCGATCGGCCACGAGCCGACATAAACGATCATCGAGAAACATGGTCATGGCTATGGTCCGATTCTAGCGCGAGGCCCGGAGCGCCGCGGGAGAATGGCAGCCCCGGCCTCCGATCGCGAGCCCGCTCGCCGCGCGGCGGGACGGAGAATCGCGGGCCCGACACGACCGATTCGGAGCAAGCATGCGCTCGATCGGCTCCGGCTGGAGCCCAGGGGCCGCTCCCGGGACGACGCTGCGGCGCAGATAAATCAGCGATTTTGCGAGAATACCGGGGAATGCCCGAGGGCAGGAAAGGCTGAGAATCCGTAGAAACTTAGTGGGTGCAGCGCCGGTCGGAGGATGCGGTCTGGCGCCGACCGAGCGGCCGGCATTGAACGACGATCGTCTCCGAGCCCCATAAAATCTCGTTTTTCTCGACGAAGAGGGTTATACAGCCGTTGTATTCAACACTCATTTTGGAGGACCGCCGTGGCGGGAGAGAAGCAAGCGATTGTCACCGTGAAGCACTTGGCCGATACGCTCGCCGACAAGCACGGGCAGTCGAAGAAAGACATGAAGTCGGTGATGGATGACCTGGTGACGCTCCTCACCAAGAATCTGAAAAGCGGCGCCAAGATCCGCATTCCCGGCTTCGGCGTATTCCAGGTCCGCAAGCGGCCGGCGCGCATGGGCCGCAACCCGGCGACCGGCGAGGCGATCAAGATCAAGGCGAGCAAGAAGGTCGCCTTCCGCGCCGCCAAAGAGCTGAAGGAATCGGTCTAGGTCGCATCGGACGGAGCCGACGCCCCTAGTGTCCCGCCCCTGAAATTCGTCCGCGAATTTCAGGGATAAGCGGGACACTAATCTATTGAGTCTAGTGTGATTCAGATTCCGAAGTTCGCCGACGAACTTCGGAATCATCACACTAGGGAAACCGTCGGGACGTCGGCTCCGTGCGCTTCGCAGGCCTTGGCGCCAGGCTCGGGGCTTGGCTTGGCCGCTCGCGTTCCAGCAGCGGCATATCGGCGTCAACGTCGCCCGAGGGCGGCGACGCAAGCAGAAATTCCGGTTTATTGTTCGATCTTGGCGGCGTGCGCAGGCGTGCCGTCGTTGGGCGGCGCTTCGGCGATTTCGCGCACCAGCTTCGAGACCAAGGCCGAGGCGAAGGTGGCGAAATCGTGCACCACCATGACGAATGAGCCCGCCCCGCCGATGACGTTGTCCTGGTAATACTTGTCGAGCCCGCCCGGCGGCTGCACATGGGCATAGATCGGCATCGCCGGATGGTCGTTGATGATGGCGAGCCCATTGATGGTGACGCCCGCCTTGACCGCATCGTCTCGCGCCTCGTTCACCGGCCGCCCGGAATTGTTGGTGCCGTCGCCGGCGACGTCGATGACCAGATGATCGCTGTTGAAGCCGCTGCGGGCGATCTGCTCCATGGCGAAATCGATGCCGGCGCCGATCGTGGTGAAGGCCGCGCACGACCGGGGTGCGGCGACGACCGCGGCACCCCATGCCTTGGCGGTGGCCTCGTCTCGCACCACGGCCCAATCGACCACAACCTTCTGCTGGCTGGCGCTCGACCACTCGACCATGCACACCGCAATCGCTTGATTGCGGCCCGAACGGATGGCGGCCAATACTTTGGGATCGGACATGGCGGAGGCGTAACCCTGCCGCTCCAGCTGGAACTCGCTGTCGTCGACGCTGCGGGAGACGTCGTTGGCGACGACGAGGACGAGGTCGACGCTGTCGGCCGTGGCGCTCCGCGGCAACGCCGCAAGAACCGCCAGAGCCACGCCGAGCGGGATCAGCCATCTACGCGCCACGGCGCGGGCGAGAAGCGACGGGACCATCAGCGCTCGTCCTCTGATGCGTAGTCGAGGCATCATGGGGCGAGTCGGCAGGCTTGTCATGCGCGTTCTTGGCGCCGGCAGAACCGCTTAGGGAGACCTCAGCCGGGCCAGGGCAGCGAGTAGGTCTTCACGTTGGTGAAGCTCTTCATCGCCTCGAGCACCCCTTCCTTGTAGCCGAGGCCCGAATCCTTGATGCCGCCGAAGGGCGACATCTCGATGCGATAGCCCGGAACTTCCCACACGTTGACCGTGCCGACCTCGAGCTCCTCGATGAGCCGCGTGATGATCTCGAGGCGATTCGTGCATACCCCCGAGGACAGGCCGAAAGCGGTCGAGTTGGCGATGCGGATGATGTCGTCGAGGTCCCGGCAGCGGATGATCGGAATGACCGGGCCGAAGGTCTCCTCGCGCACCAGCTCCGCATCGAAAGGTACGCGGTCGACCACCGTCGGCGGAAACAAGGCGCCGCTCCGGTCGTTGCCGTGGAGGAGCACGGCGCCGTTGGCGACCGCATCGACCACCCGCCTCTGAAACAGGCTCGCCGCCGCGGCGGTGATGACGGTGCCGACATCGGTTTCCGGGGCCATGGGATCGCCGCATTTCAACTTCTTGGCCTTGGCCAGCACGCAGGCGGCAAAATCATCACCAACGGCGTCCTCGACCA
This sequence comes from Pseudomonadota bacterium, assembly GCA_016195085.1. Taxonomy (NCBI): domain Bacteria; kingdom Pseudomonadati; phylum Pseudomonadota; species Pseudomonadota bacterium. Next base: position 9,535 of record JACQAG010000060.1, read on the forward strand.
GGATGCGCTTCACCGCGGTGCAGCGTTGGCCGGAATTCTTGGTGGCGCCGGTGACGGCCAGCTCGGCCGCCCGCTCGAGATCGGCATCCGCCATGACGATCAAGGGATCGTTGCCGCCGAGCTCCAGCACCAGGCGCCGATAGCCCGCCTTGCCGGCTATGTACTTGCCCGCGCGCACGCTGCCGGTGAAGGTGATGAGCTCGATCGCCGGATTGGTGATCATCTCGTCGCCGATCTCCTCAGGGAGGCCGGTCACGATCGACAGCATCTCCGGCGGCAGACCCGCCTCGTAGAGAATGTCGGCGAGCGCCAGCGCGGTGAGCGGCGTCAGCTCCGTCGGCTTCACCACCATGCAATTGTTGGTGGCGATCGAGGGCGCCACCTTATGGGCGACCATGTTGAGGGGGTGATTGAAGGGCGTGATGGCGCTGATCGCCTTCAGCGGCTGGCGGAGCGTAAAGATCTTGCGGCTCTTGCCGTGGGGCGTCACGTCGCAGGAGAACGTCTGGGCGTCATCCAGGATCGCAAGCTGACCCGCCAGATGGAAGACGTCGTAGGCGCGCCCGACCTCGTAAAGCGAGTCCTTCTTGCAGATGCCGCACTCGGCGGTGATGAGATCGGAGATCGCCTCTCTGCGCTCGATGAGAAGCTCGGCCGCGCGCATGAGAATGCGCTGGCGTTCGTAGCGGGTGAGCTTGGGGCGATAGCGGGCGGCGATGGCGAAGGCCTCGCGCACCTCGGCCGGCGTGCCCCTGGGCACGGTGCCGATGACGGCGTCGGTATAGGGATTGAACACCTCGATGCGGGCATCCCTATCGACGCGCCTGCCGGCGATGCGCATGGCTTCGTGGCGCGGGCTCGTCTTCGGCTCAGGTGTACGAAGCTGGACGCTCAAGGGGAGATCCTCGTCAGCGCACGTGGTTGAGGGCGAGATCGAAGGCATCGAAATTGCGCAATCGACGGTCGGAAGCAAGCTGCATCGGGCGGTTGGCGATGAGCGGAACCCGCTGCTCGGAGATGCCGCCATGGGAGCGGAGCGGCTCCTTCAGCTGCGAGAGGTCGTGGCGATCGTGGCTGGTGCCCAGCACCTTGTGCCGGGTCGAGACGACGACCACATCGCCCAGCCGGTCCGCCGGCAGCTCGAAGCGCCGGCTGGCATCCTCGCGCCCGAGCGCCAGCTCGATCCCGTCCCGCCGGCCCAGCCGGCCGATGGCGTCGGCGACGGCGCCGGCATCGTTGAAATACGCGGTGGCGAACGAGCCCAACGCCCCGTGATGCACGACATAGGGATCGGTGATCGGCAGGATCACCCGAGTCTTGCCTTTGCCATACCAGGCATCGAACAGATCCTGCAGATAGAGGACGTCCGGGGCGCCGGCGGAATCGTGCTTGGCGTTCATGCCGTGATCGGCGGTGAGCACGATGACCGCACCCAGCGCATCCAGGCGCGCGAGGTAGCCGTCCATCATGCGGTAGAAGTCGTTGGCGACGGGGGTGCCGGGCGCGTGCTTGTGCTGGATGTAGTCGGTGGTCGAGAGATACATGAGATCGGGGCGGTCCAGCTCCATGAGCTTGACCCCGGCGGCAAAGACGAACTCGCTCAGATCCGCGCTGTAGACGCCGGGCTCAGGCAGGCCGACGAGTTCGAGCACGCCCTCGATGCCGTGCTCGGCCAAATTGGCGCCGGCGGCGGTCTCGGCGGAGAAGCTGCAGGCGCGGCCGGGACCCAGCATGAGGCCGTGGCCGAGCAGCCGGCGGAGCTTGTCCTTGGCGGTGACGATGGCGATGCGGGCGCCCGCCGCCTGGAAGTGCTTGAAGATGGTGTCGGCGCGGAGCAGGCCGGGGTCGTTCATCATCACTTCGGCATCGGCCGCGCGGTCATAGAAGTAGTTGCCGCAAATGCCGTGCACCGCCGGCGGCGCGCCGGTCACAATCGAGAGGTTGTTGGGATTGGTGAAGCTCGGCACCACGCAATCGGCGAGCCGGTTCGTGCCGGAGCGGAGCATGCGCTGGAAAAACGGCGCCAATCCCGCCTCGACTGCCCGTTCGATATAGCCCGGCTCGGAGCCGTCGACACACACGACGACGACCGGCTGCTCCGGCATTCGGTAGGACCGCCCGTTGACGGCGATCTCAGATTTAGCGTGACGGTCGCTCATGCGGCGAGGGGGGCGCGGCGCCTGACCCCCATTTCCGTGAGCACGGCATCGATCGCCTGCAGTGCGCCGTCCATGTGCTCCGCCCCGATGCGGCCGATGCAGCCGATGCGGAAGCTGTCGGCCACCGTGAGCTTGCCCGGATAGATCACGTAGCCGCGCTCCTTCAGCCGATCATAAAAGGCTTGGAACACGAATCTGGGATCGGCCGGGGTGCGGAAGGTGACGATAATGGGCGCCTGCAGCCCGTCGGGCAGCAAGGTGTGAAAGCCCATGCGGCGCATGCCGTCGACGAGCCGCCGGCAATTGCCGGTGTAGCGCTGACAGCGCCCGGCAATCCCGCCTTCGGCGCGGTGTTCGGCCAAGGCTTGGTGCAGCGCCACGATCACATGGATCGGCGGGGTGAACCGCCATTGCTCGGTCTTCTCCAACGCCGCCCACTGGTCATGGAGATCGAGGCTGAGCGTGCGCGCATTGCCGGAAGCGGCCGCCAGCGTCTCCTTGCGGCAGATGACGAAGCCCATGCCGGGCACGCCTTCCAGGCACTTGTTGCTGGAGGCCGCCAGCGCCTCGAATCCCAGCCGGCGCGCGTCGATCGCGATTGCTCCGAAGGCGCTCATGGCGTCGACCAGGAGCCGGCGGCCGAAGCGCCGAACGACCTGGGCGATCTCGGCCAGCGGATTGAGAATGCCGCTCGTCGTCTCGCAATGGACGACGAAGACATGGGTGATGCCGGGCTCGGCCTCGAGCCGCGTGGCGAGCGCCGCCGGGCTCGGCGGCACGTTCTCGGCCGTCTCCTGAACGGCATGATCCAGCCCGGCGATGTCACAGATCCTGGCCGCCCGTTTGCCATAGGCGCCATTGACCAAGAGCAGCACCTTGCCGCCCTTGCGTGGCACGAAGGTGGTGAGCATGGCCTCGACCGCAAAGGTGCCGCTGCCCTGGAGCGGCACCGTCGTGTAGGTGCCGGTGGCGCCCGCAAGCTCGGTCAAGCGCTCCAGAACCTCGCGGTTGATGCGGATGAAGGCCGCATCGCGGGAGCCCCAATCATGCAGCATCGCCTGCTTGACCGTGGCCGAGGTGGTGAGCGGGCCCGGCGTCAGCAGCAGAGAATCGCCGGTCTCGGAGGCGGCACGCGGTGGGGCGGTCGACATCGTCCTTGGCTTCCTGGGTCCTTGGCTTCCTGGGTCCTTGGCTTCCTGGGTCCTTGGCTTCCTGGCGCCAACTATGGATGAGCCGGCATGATCGGATTGCGCGCTCTATAAATCCAATTCATAATATCTATAGCGTCTATAGAGTGGACCTATATGGAATACACCGAGCTTCGCGCCTTCCATCTGGTGGCGCAGGAACGGAGCTTCACCCGGGCGGCCCGCGCCATCGGCGTCACACAGCCCACGCTTTCCCAGCAGGTGAAGGCGCTGGAGGAGCGCTATGGCGTGCGCCTGCTCGAGCGCCGCGGCCGGGCGACCGAGCTGACCGAGCTCGGCCAAGGCCTCTTTGCCATCACCGGCCGCCTGCGCGCGGTCGAGGAGGAGGCCCAGGCCTTTCTCTCGGGTTCCGAGGCGCTGACCCGCGGCCATCTCAATGTGAGCGCCGACAGCGCCTACCATGCCGTGCCGATCCTGGCGCGCTTGCGGCGGCTGCATCCCGCGCTCACCTTCTCGATCAACATCGGCAATTCGGACGAAGTGCTGGCCGAGCTCCTGGCGGCGCGGGCGGATGTCGCCGTCATGGCCAAGTCGACCTCGGATGCGCGGCTGCATTCGCAGCTGTTTCGCCAGGACCGGCTGGTGCTGTTCGTATCGAGCGGTCACCCCTGGGCGCGGCGCCGGGGCATCCGCCTGGCCGAGCTCGCCGGCGAAGCGATGGTGCTGAGGGAGCGCGGCTCCATCACCCGCGAGGTGTTCGAGCGGGCGCTCGTGGATGCGGCGATCATGCCCGGCACCATCATGGACGTGCAGACCCGCGAGGGCGTGCGCGAGGCGGTGGCGGCCGGATTCGGCGTCGGCGTGGTGTTCGAAAGCGAGTTCGGCCGTGATGACCGCGTGCACCGGCTCGCCATCGCCGATGCGCCGCTCGCCGTGGGTGAATATGTCGTTTGCCTGCAGCAGCGCCGGCGCCTGGCCTTGGTCCGGGCCTTCCTGGAGGCCGCTGAGGCGGTGGCGCTCGAACTCGGCAGGGGAGCAGTATGAGCCCGCCGGACGCTCCTCGACCGCCCAACCTCTTCGGCGCTGCCTACAGCGTCTATGTGCGCATCGTCAGGCTGGCGCTGGAAGAGAAAGGGGTGCCCTACGACCTCGAGGAGGTCGATATCTTCGCCCCCAGTGGGGTGCCTTCGGCCTATCTGGACCGCCATCCTTTCGGCCGCATCCCCGCATTCGAGCATCAAGGCTTCCGCCTGTACGAGACCAACGCCATCACCCGCTATGTGGACGCGGCCTTTCCCGGGCCCCCGCTGCAGCCGAGGGGGATCCGCGAGCGGGCGCGGATGGACCAGATCGTGAGCGTCCTCGACAACTACGCCTATCGGACCTTGGTGTGGGACATCTTCGTCGAGCGGGTCCGGCTGCCCCAGCAGGGCCGCGTGTCCGACGAGGAGAAGATCAGGGCCGCCTTGCCGAGGGCGAAGGCCTGCTTCGAGGCCTTGGATCGCCTGAGGGAAGAGCATCCCTTTCTGGCCGGGCCGGAGCTGAGCTTGGCCGATCTCTACGCCGCACCGATGCTGGCCTATTTTGCCAAGGCACCGGAGGGGGCGGCGCTCCTGTTAAAATTTCCTCATCTCTCTCGGTGGTGGGAGCAGATCCGGCAACGCCCGAGCATGGCGGCGACGCGATCGTCCTTGGAGTAGATGCGCCCAAATCGACCGCCGCGCGCGCACCGATGTAGCCGGATGGCCGAATCGTGCTTATTTACCTCCGGAATGGCGCGGGAGCCGGGCCCGGCCCCGGTCTTCCCAGCCACCCTCTTTGCGCCAAACTCCCGCAGGACAGCCGCTTTGCCAGAACCCCATCCCGCTCTGCGGGACAGCCTAGCCGGCCGCCTTCCACCGGTTCGGCTCCAGCGACCTGACCATCCATGCTGACCCCGATCCTGATCGCGCTCGTCGATTTTTCCCGGCGCTGGGCAGCGGCGCTGGCGCTCGCGGCGCTCGTGGCGACGCTGGCGCTCGGCGACTATGTCGCCGGCCACATCGCCATCGACACCGATGTTGCCAAGCTGATCGCCGACGATCTGCCGTGGCGCCAACGTGAGGCGGCCTTCGACAAGGCTTTCCCGCAATTCACCGACCTCATCGCCGTGGTCATCGACGCACGCACGCCCGATCAGGCCGATGCGGCGGTAAGTGCGCTCGCCCAGAGGCTGACGGCGACGCCGGGACTGTTCCGCAGCGTGCGTGTGCCCGACGGCGACGCGTTCTTCCGGCGCAACGGATTGCTGTTTCTGCCAAGTGACGAAGTGGCCTCGGTCATCGAGCAGATGATCGAGGCACAGCCCTTGATCGGCACGCTCGCGGCCGATCCGAGCTTGCGGGGCCTCATGGAGGCCTTCTCCCTGGCGCTCGAAGGCGCGGAGCGGGGCGAGACCTCGCTCGAGAGCTTGCGGCGTCCGCTCGCCGCGATCGATGCGACCGTTGCGGCTGCGATCGCCGGCGCTTCCGATCGGCTCTCCTGGCAGACGCTGCTCACCGGACGCGAAGCCGCACCCCGGGAGCGTCGACGCTTCGTCTTGGTGCAGCCGATGCTCGATTTCGGCGAATTGGCGCCGGGCGGCAAGCCGAGTACGGCCATCAGGGAGGCGGCGCGATCCCTGGAGCTGACGCCGGAGCACGGGGTGAGGGTGCGCTTGACCGGGCCGGTGCCCTTGGGTGACGAGGAGTTCGCCAGCGTCGCCGAAGGTGCGGTGCAATCGAGCACGATATCCGTGGCGCTGGTGTGCCTGCTCTTGTTCCTGGCACTCCGATCGCCGGGTCTCGTGCTGGCGGTGCTCGCCACGCTCTTGACCGGCCTTGCCGCCACCGCCGCCTTCGCTCTCGCCGCGGTGGGCAATCTCAACGTCATTTCCATCGCCTTCGCGGTGCTGTTCGTCGGCCTTGGCGTCGACTTCTCCATCCAGTTCGTGGTGCGCTATCGCGACGAGCGCCATCGCAGCGATGATCTGGCCCTTGCCTTGCGCAACACGGCCGCCGGCGTCGGCCCGGCGCTCGGCCTCGCCGCGACGGCGGCTTCCATCGGCTTTCTCTCTTTCACGCCGACCGAGTATGCGGGCGTGCGCGAGCTCGGCTGGATTGCCGGTTTCGGCATGATCGTCGCCTTCCTCTTCAACATGGCGCTGCTGCCGGCCTTGATCGCGCTCGTCCGCCCCAACGGCGAGAAGGCGCCGGTCGGTTATGCCTGGGCGGTCGGGATCGATCGGTTTCTGCTCGCCCGGCGCCGATCGGTCTTGAGCCTCGCCGGCGCGCTCGCTCTTGGTTGCTTGGCGCTCATGCCTTCGGTCAGGTTCGATTTCGACCCGCTCAACCTCAAGGATCCACGTTCCGAATCGGTCGCCACCCTGCACGAGCTCATGGGCGATCCGACGACCACGCCCTACACGATGAACGTGCTGGTGGCCGGACCGGCCGCGGCGCCGGCCATGGCCGAGCGCCTGCGGAGGCTTTCCGAGGTGGCGGAGGTGGTCTCGGTCATGAGCTTCGTGCCGGAAGACCAGGAGGCGAAGCTGGCGCTCATTGCCGATGCTGCGATGCTGATCGGGCCGTCGCTGTCGGCGCCGGCCGAGCGCCCCAAGCCGACCGCCGCCGAGACCCGCAGGGCGGTGGCGGAGACCGCTCGGAAGCTCACCGGGGCCGCGGCGAAGGCCTCCGATGCGTCCGCCGCCCAAGCCGCCCAGCTCCTCGAACGCGCAGCGGCCAGCGATGCGGCCACGCTCGCCCGGGTGGAGGCGGCGCTGGTCGGCGGCTTGCCTCGCCAGCTCGCCAATCTGGCGCTGGCCCTGGAGGCGGCCCCGGTCACGCTCGAGAACCTGCCGCCCGCTCTGGTGAGGGAATGGGTGGCACAAGATGGCCGAGCGCGCCTCGAGGCCTTTCCCTCCGGCGACATGCGCTCGAATGCCGCGCTCGAGGGTTTCGTTGCGGCCGTACAGAGCGTGGCCCCGGCGGCCACCGGCACGCCCGTGGTCATCGTCGAATCCGGCCACACCATCGTGAGTGCCTTCCGCACCGCCGGCCGGATCGCCACCGCAGCGATCGCGCTCTTGCTTGCGATCGTCTTGAGACGGCCGCGGGACGTGCTCCTGGTCTTGGCACCCCTGTTCCTGGCCGGGCTGCTCACCATGGCGACGGGCGTGCTCCTCGACCTGCCGCTCAACTATGCGAACGTCATTACCTTGCCGCTTCTGCTGGGCATCGGCGTTGCCTTCGATGTCTATTTCGTCTTGAACTGGCGCGCCGGAACCGAGCATCCGCTCGCCTCCGCCACGGCGCGCGCCGTCTTGTTCAGCGCCGGCACCACGACCGTCGCCTTCGGCGGCCTGGCGCTGTCGCACCATGTCGGCACCGCCGAGATGGGCCTCCTGTTGACCATGGGGCTCGGCTACACGGTGGCGACCACGCTCCTCGTGCTGCCGGCGTTGCTGGGGCCACCGCCACTGACTTCCGCCCATGACTGACGGCCTTGCGCCAATCATCTACGACCCGGCGACAGACTGCATGTATATCAAGCTACGGGAAGGGGCGGGCTTCGACAGTCGCGTGGACGATGCTCGAGATCTTATTGTCGACCTGGGTGAAGATGGTGAGCCGGTCGGGTACGACATCCAACACGCATCCGAGCATCCCGACGTCGTAGCAGAAGCCCTCAGGCACATGCGTCGTCAAGTGCGACAGCGCGCAACCGAATAGGATTCGAGCCCAAAGCGAGGTCGACCATAGCGGCGGACAAATGCGCATCGGCTAGCGCCGGACCCCATCGCTTAGCCACCAGCGCTTCCCCTCGACATACTGCCAGGCCAGGAGTGCGGGCACGAACACCACGATGTCGCGAAGACGGCGCGCCAGCGCCAGCGCCAGGCCGATCTCGGGACCCAGCCCGAGGATGCCGCCAAAGACGAGAAAGCCGCCCTCCTGCACGCCCAGCGCCGCCGGCACCATGAAGGCGGCGCTGCTGACGGCCTGGGCCAAGGCTTCCAGCACGATCGCTTCGGCCACGCCGACGGGATGGCCCAGATAGCGAAGCGCCAGCCAAATCTCGCCCGCGCCCAAAATCCAGCCGAGAAGTTGCCACGCGAGGCAGCGCATCAGCCACGCACGCCGGCGATAGAGGTGACGCACGGCGCGATCGATCCGTGCGGTGGCGCCGATGAGCGTGCTCCAACGCTCGCGAAACAGCATGTTGAACAAGCGCCCCATCAGCTCGAACAGGCCCCGCCGCTGCACGGCGATGAGCACGATGACGAAGGGCACGGTGAGGAGCAGCGCCAACGTCAGACGCAGGCCGAGATCGATATCGCCGCTCAAGGCGAGCAAGAGGCCGATGCCGATGATGGTGAACAGAAACTGGCTGGCGAGCGAGAGTGTCACGTCGACGACCAAACTGGCGACCGCCTGCGACGTGGGCAGGCCGCCCAGCCGCATCAGCCGCGCCGAGACAACCTCGCCGCCGATCCGCGCTACCGGCAAGAGTCCGTTCACCGCCTCGCGCACCCAAACGAGCCACAGGAAGAACGCCAGGCCCGGCCGGCGGCGCGGCGGCAGCAGCACGTGCCAAGCTCTGGCGTTGACCGCCATCGGCACGATATGGAAGAGGCTTGCCCAGATGAGGCCGATGCCGCCGGCAAGGAAGGCGGCGGCGACCTCGGCCACGCCCTGGCCGACGAAGAGCCCGATCGCCAGCAGCAGCCCGGCAAGGCCCAGGAACGTCGCCCAGCGCATCATGGGCGAGGGATCATCTCTGATCGGTGGGGCGTCGGCGCGGGGGCCCGCGCCTTCTAGCTCGCCAGCCGTCGCTCGCGCAGGAAGTGGAAGAACTCGACGCCCTCGCGGAGCCGACGCTTCATCATTTCCGGGCTCAGGACCATCTCGCCGACCAGAGTCGCGATTTTGCCGGCGCGGAAGTAGAAGCGCTTGTAGAACACCTCCACCGAATCGAAGATCTCCTCATGCGAGAGGTGCGGATAGTGCAAGGGTGCGATCTGCACGCCGCGATCGTCGACCAACTCGGCATGCGCCGCGTCGAGCCAGCCATTCTCCACCGCCTGACGGTGGAGGAAGGTGCCGGGATAGGGGGCCGCCAGCGACACCTGGATCGTGTGCGGGTTGATCTCGGTGGCGAACCGGATCGTCTCCTCGATGGTCTCCTTGCTCTCCCCCGGCAGGCCCAGGATGAAGGTGCCATGAATGGTGATGCCGAGCTCGTGGCAATCCTTGGTGAATTGCCGCGCCACGTCGATGCGCATGCCCTTCTTGATGTTGTAGAGGATCTGCTGGTTGCCCGACTCGTAACCGACCAGCAGCAGCCTAAGGCCGTTGTCCTTCAGCACCTTGAGCGTGTCGCGGGGCACATTGGCCTTGGCGTTGCACGACCAGGTGACGCCGAGCCGCCCCAATTCGCGGGCGATCGCCTCGGCGCGCGGCAAGTTGTCGGTGAAGGTGTCGTCGTCGAAGAAGAACTCCTTCACTTCAGGGAAATAGCTCTTGGCCAGCCGAATCTCCTCGGCGACGTGGCCGGGACTGCGCACCCGGTAGCGATGTCCGCCCACGGTCTGCGGCCACAGGCAGAAGGTGCAGCGCGATTTGCATCCGCGCCCGGTATAGAGCGAGACATAGGGGTGCTTGAGGTAGCCGATGAAATAATTCTCGATCTGGAGGTCGCGCTTGTAGACCTCGGTCACGAACGGGAGCTCGTCCATGTTCTCCAAGACCGCGCGCTCGGCATTATGCTGGATGACGCCGCCGCCATTGCGATAGCTCAAGCCGTCGATGCCGGAATAGGCGCGTCCCTCGGCCACCTCCTTGATGGTGAAGTCGAACTCGTTGCGGGCGACGAAGTCGATGGCGGGCGAGGCGGCGAGGCTCGCATCCGGCTCGACCGCAACTTTGGCTCCGACCAGTCCGATCTTGAGGGAGGGGTTCATCTCCTTCAGCGCCTCGGCGACCTTGATGTCGGAGCCGAAGGACGGCGACGAGGTGTGCATGACGCAGAGATCGTAGTCACGGGCGAGCGGCAGCACGTCCTCGAGGGTGAGCCGTGCCGGCGGCGCATCGATGAGCCGGCTCGTCGGTACCAGCGCTGCCGGTTGGGCGAGCCAGGTCGGATACCAGAAGGAGCGAATCTCGCGGCGCGCCTGATAGCGCGAACCGGCGCCGCCATCGAATCCCTCGTAGGAGGGCGGATGGAGGAACAATGTCTTCATCATCGCCTTGGCGACTCCTTCATATCCGCGGGCTTTGCGGTCGCCGGGGTCTCCGGGCCGCAGTCAGGCTCGGGCTTGCCCTCGTCGGCGGGATTAGGCCGGGAACTCATCGACTTAAGGCGCTCGAAGGCCTCAAACAAGCCGGCCGTCCGCTTCGATCCGGAATTCCTGCCCGCGCCAGCGGACGCTCTTACCCCAAAAACTGGCGCACCACACCACAAAAGATAGCACATCGCGCAACGGAACGTTGCGGAGCGGTGCCGGTTCCAGGCCGAGGATCCGCTCGGTCGCCCGCACCTGAGCGAAGCGGAAGGCGAGGATTACCCCAAAGCCTGCCAAGGCAATCGGCGTCAGCGGCGTGGTCCAGGCGAAGAGGCTCGCCAACAAGCTGAGCGCCAGGGGGTGGGTCACCACGGTGCCGAGATGGGAGGCGGGCGCGATTGCGCGGATGGTCCTGGACCAGCGAAGCTCATGGGCGAAGAGCGCCGCCAGGCTGGGTTCGTGCACCATGTTGGTGACAAGGTTCCGCGACAGATGGATCCGCTTGCCCCGGTTGCAAACGAGCTGGCCGAGCGCGTGGTCGTCGGCCAGGAGATCGGCGATCCGTCCGAGACCGCCGGCCGCTTCGAGGTCGGCGCGGCGGAAGGCGATGGTGGCGCCGAAACAGCCTTCGCGTTCGCCGAGGAGCCGGCCGAGCAGCGCCATCGGCAAGAAGTGGTGGTTGATGAAGGCGGCACCTAGACTCGACCACAACCGGCCGTCGACCGGCTTTCCGACATAGAGACAAGTGACCACGCCGATCGCCGGATCGTCCAGCGGCGCCAGCACCTGGCGCAAATAGCCGGGCAAGGCGCGCATGTCGCTGTCGGCGATGACGAGGATGTCGTGGCGCGCGGCGGGCAGCATGTTGAGGAGGTTGCCGACCTTATGGTTCCGGCCATGGGAGCGCGGTTCGACGACGAGGGCGATGTCGGCGCCGGGCTCATCGGCAATCAGCCTCCGGGCGATGGACACGGCCTCGTCTTCGGCGTCGGCGACGCCGAGAACGAGCTGATGCTCCGGGTAGGCTTGCCGGCGGAAGGAGAGGAGATTCGCATAGAGCTCGGGATCGGCGCCGCGAAGTGGCTTTAGAATCGTGGCCGCCGGCGTCGTCTCGGCCTTCTCGGCCGGTCGCCGGCAGAAGCCTCTGACGGCGATGAGCGCGGCCGCGAGATAGACCAGGCCGAGGGCCGCCAACACCAGGCACGCGCCGGCCAGGACCTGAATGACGGGCGCCGCCAAACCCGCCTCAGGATTTCGATTGCAGTTCGTCGATCTTGCGCGTGAGCGTCGCTATAAGACCGCTCGGTCCCTCGCGCCTGAGGATCGCCGTGTACTCCGAGCGGCGAACCGCGAGCTCGCTGATGGTGCCGTTCACGAACACGTCGACGATCTGCCAGGCAGCACCGTTCCGCGCGGCCAGATAGGCCAATTTCACCGGCTCGCCGGTCGGCATCACCAATTTGGTCTCGACCACGATGCTGCCGCCCTGCTGGGGTTTTTCGCCCAAGGTCTCGAAGCGCTCGCCGTTGAAGCCGTCGAAGCGGCCGGCATAGGTGGCCGCGCTGTATTTGCCGAAGAGATCGACGAACTGCTGCTGCTGCTCCGGTGTGAATCGCTGCCACTCCGGTCCGACCGAGAGCCGCGCCATGAGGGGGAAGTTGAAGGTGGCGGCGACCGCCGGCGACAGCTCGCGCATGCGGCCGTCGAAGCCGAGCGCGCCTGCCGCCTGCATCACCGCGATGAGCTTGGCATGAAAGGTTTCGACGACGCGGGCGGCCTCGGAGCTGGCGGCAAGCGCCGCCCCGCACGCGCAGTGCAATGCCAAAACGGCGCCCGCGAGCACCAGGCAGCGCCGGGAGAGGGCCACGTTAGGCCAGGGCCGAGACCGTCATCGCCCCCTGGCCGATCGCCTCCAGCGCCTTGGCCACGATGTGTTTGGCGTTGAGGCCAGCCTGCTGGTACTGCAGCTCCGGCTTGTCATGGTCGATGAAGATATCGGGGAGCACCATCGGGCGGAACTTGAGGCCGCCATCGATGAGCCCGGCATGGGCAAGGTAGTGCACAACGTGGCTGGCGAAGCCGCCGATCGCACCTTCCTCGATGGTGATCAGGACCTCGTGGTCCTGAGCCAAGCGGCGTACCAGCTCGGTGTCGAGCGGCTTGCAGAACCGGGCATCGGCGATGGTCGCGGGAAAGCCGCGGGCTGCCAGCTCATCGGCGGCCTTCAGGCACTCCTGGAGACGGGTGCCGTAACTGAGGATCGCCACCTTGCCACCCTCGCGAATGACGCGACCCTTGCCGATTTCGAGCGGCGTGCCGCGGGCGGGGAGCTCGATGCCGACACCCTCGCCTCGGGGGTAGCGCACCGCCGAGGGCCGGTCGTCGATCGCCGCTTGCGTGGCGATCATATGCATGAGCTCGAGCTCGTCGGCGGCGGCCATGATGACGAAATTCGGCAGGCAGCCAAGATAGGCCACATCGAAGCTGCCGGCGTGGGTGGCGCCATCGGCGCCGACTAGCCCGGCACGGTCCATGGCGAAGCGGACGGGCAGGGACTGGATCGCCACGTCGTGCACCACCTGGTCATAGGCGCGCTGCAGGAACGTCGAATAGATGGCGCAGAACGGCTTGATGCCTTCGGTCGCGAGCCCGGCGGCGAAGGTGACGCCATGCTGCTCGGCGATACCGACATCGAAGCAGCGCTCGGGAAACCGCTGCTGAAACAAGTTGAGGCCGGTGCCGGACGGCATCGCCGCGGTGATGGCGACGATGTTCGGATACGCCTCGGCCTCGGCGATCAGCGCATTGGCGAACACGGTCTGATAGTTCGGAGCGTTCCCGCCGGCCTTCACCTGCGCTCCGGTGACCACGTCGAACTTGTTGACCGCGTGGTACTTGTCGGGCGCGTCCTTGGCGAAGGGGTGGCCTTTGCCCTTCTGGGTGATGACGTGCACCAGCACCGGGCCCGGCTCTTTCCAGTCGCGGACGTTGCGCAGCACCGGGAGCAGATGGCGCAAATTGTGCCCGTCGATCGGCCCGACATAGTAGAAGCCGAGCTCTTCGAAGAGCGTGCCGCCGGTGACCATGCCGCGGGCATATTCCTCGGCCCGGCGCGCGGCGCGCTCGATCGGCTTCGGGAACGCCTTGGCCAGACCCAGCATCACGTCGCGCAAGGAGCGGAAAGGCTTGGAGGAGATCAGCCGGGAGAGATAGGCGCTCATGGCACCCACCGGCGGGGCGATCGACATGTCGTTGTCGTTGAGGACGACGATGAGCCGGCTGTCGCGGGCCCCGGCATTGTTCATCGCCTCATAGGCCATGCCGGCGCTCATGGCACCGTCGCCGATCACGGCGACGACATGGTTCGTGCCGCCCTTGAGATCCCGGGCGACGGCCATGCCGAGCCCGGCGGAGACCGAGGTCGAGCTGTGCGCGGCGCCGAAGGGGTCGTACTCGCTTTCCGAGCGCCTGGTGAAGCCGGACAGGCCGCCGCCCTGGCGCAGCGTTCGAATCCGCTCGCGCCGCCCGGTCAGGATCTTATGGGGATAGGCCTGGTGGCCCACGTCCCAGATCAATCGGTCGCTGGGCGCATCGAAGACATGGTGGAGCGCCACGGTGAGCTCGACCACCCCGAGGCCGGCACCCAGATGCCCACCCGTCGTCGAGACGGCATCGATGGTCTCGTCCCTGAGCTCATCGGCAAGCTGCTTCAGCTCACTGAGGCTGAGGGCTTTGAGATCGGCGGGAGAGGCGATCCGGTCGAGGACCGGCCGCTTGGTCGCGTTCGTCAAGGGATTGGGCCCTCCGCCCGTTCCATTAATACACCAAGCTCCGCCCGCTCGGCGGAGGGCTTACCTACAGCTTTGACTTAGCCGACAGCGCCGGTATTGGCAAGTTGCCCGCGGCGAGAAACCCTAAAAAATGCAGGGGCATACCTGGATTGACCGGCCGGATCCCGGTCGCGTTCGCGAGGCATTCGCCCAACCTAACCATATTGTTAGGGTTCTTAATATCGTCAATATTGTTTCGGGCTTGCCTGGGGCAAGTCAAACGGGCATATCAACCCCAGCGGAGGGGTGAGGCGGATTTGGGCGGGGCCGCCGCGGGAACTGGCAACAAAAGCGGCCGGCAGGTGTCCTGCCGGGAGTGGAGGGACCGGATGCGGGTGGTCTTGGCCCAGCCGAGAGGCTTTTGTGCCGGGGTGGAGCGGGCGATCGCCATCGTCGAGCGTGCGCTCGAGAAGTTCGGCCCGCCGATCTACGTCCGCCACGAGATCGTACACAATCGCCACGTGGTCGAGCGCTTGCGGGCGAAGGGCGTGGTGTTCGTCGAGGAAGTCTCCGATGTGCCGCCGGGGGGGATCACCATCTTCAGCGCCCATGGCGTCGCCCGGGCGGTGGTCGAGGATGCGAGCCAGCGCAGCCTGCCGGTCATCGACGCCACCTGTCCGCTCGTCTCCAAGGTGCATCTCGAAGGGCAGCGCTACGCCCGCCAGGGGCGCGAGGTGGTGCTCATCGGCCATGCCGGCCACCCGGAGATCGAGGGCACCATGGGGCAGATCCCCGGCAAGGTGCATTTGATCGCCACCGTCGGCGATGTGGAGCGCCTCACGGTGACCGACCCGGAGATGGTGGCTTATGTGACGCAGACGACCTTGAGCGTCGACGACACCAAGGCGGTCATCACCGCTCTCAAGGAACGCTATCCCGCGATCGTCGGCCCCGACACCAAGGACATCTGCTATGCCACGCAGAACCGCCAGCAGGCCGTCAGGGCGCTGGCCAAGGTGGTCGACGTGATTCTGGTGGTCGGCTCCAAGAACAGCTCCAACTCCAACCGGCTTCGCGAGATCGCGGCCGAGCTCGGCGTTGCCAGCTACCTCGTGGAGGATGCGCGCGCCCTCAATCCGGCCTGGGTTGTCGGCGCCGGCGCAGTCGGCGTCACCGCCGGCGCCTCGGCCCCGGAGCAATTGGTCGAGGAAGTGGTCGAGCGGTTGGGCGCGCTTGCGCCCGTGGAGCTGACGGTCCTACCGGGGATCGACGAGAACGTGCGCTTCCGGATGCCCCCTGAGCTGGCTGCCACGGCCTGATTCCCCTCATAGCAATCGAACAAGAGAGAGTCCGTTGAGCGTTCCCCTGCAACAGATGCTGCGTGTCGGCGCGTATGTGGCAAAGCAACACCTCATGGGCGTCAGGCGCTATCCGCTGGTGCTCATGCTCGAGCCGTTGTTCCGCTGCAACCTGGCGTGCTCCGGCTGCGGCAAGATCGATTATCCCGACGAAATCCTGAACCAGCGCTTGAGCGTCGAGGATTGCCTCGGGGCGGTCGAGGAATGTGGTGCGCCGGTGGTCTCCATCGCCGGCGGCGAGCCCTTGCTCCACAAGGAGCTGCACCTCGTGGTTGAGGGGATCGTCCGGCGCAGGAAGTTCGTCTATCTCTGCACGAACGCGCTCTTGATGGAGAAGAAGCTCGATCTCTACGAGCCGGGCCCGTTCTTCACCTGGTCGGTGCATCTGGACGGCGGCCGCGAGGAGCATGATCGCTCGGTGTGCCAAGACGGCGTCTTCGAGCGGGCGGTGGAGGCGATCGGCCAGGCGAAAGCCCGCGGCTTCCGCGTCAACATCAACTGCACGCTGTTCAATCAGGCCGCGCCCGACAAGGTCGCGCGCTTCTTCGACGACGTCATGGCGATGGGCGTGAACGGCATCACCGTCTCCCCCGGCTACGCCTATGAGCGCGCTCCCGATCAGGCGCATTTCCTCAACCGGCGACGTACCAAGGAGCTGTTCCGCGACATATTCCGCCTCGGCCGCGGCAAGCGCTGGTCGTTCAGCCAGTCCGGCCTGTTCCTCGATTATCTGGCCGGCAACCAATCCTACCGCTGCACGCCTTGGGGCAATCCGACCCGCAACTATTTCGGCTGGCAGCGGCCTTGCTACCTCTTGGGCGAGGGCTATGCGAAGAGTTTCCGCGAGCTGATGGAAGAGACCGACTGGGATCGCTACGGGACCGGCAACTACGAGAAGTGCGCCGATTGCATGGTGCATAGCGGCTACGAGGCGACCGCCGTCACCGATGCGGTGAAGAATCCGCTGAAGGCGTTTGCGGTGGCGATGCGCGGCCCGCGCACGGAAGGGGCGATGGCCCCGGAGATCGCGCTCGAACAGCAGCGGCCGGCGGAGTTCGTCTTCTCCCGCCATGTCGAGGACGCGGTTCAGCGCCTACACCGCGCCAAATCCCTGGCCGAGAGCCCGGCCAGCGCCGACTAGGGCAGCGAGCGCGCGGCGGGTTTCAAGGGCAAGACCGATGAGCCGGCCGAGCTGGGCCGGATGGCCGAGAAGCGAGCGCAGCACCGCGCCATAGGCGATGCTGGCGTCGCGCGCGAGCCCGACCAGCGCCGCTGGCGGAATGTCGGCCCCGGCGGGGTCGCCGACCGCGCGTAGCACGGCAAAGGGCACGCCCGCCTCGCTCGCGAGCCTTGCAACCCAGCCGCTCTCGAGATCGACAAGGCAGGCTTCGCTCGCCTCTCGTAGACTTTTCTTCGCGGCCGCCGTCGCGACCACGGCTTCTGCCGCCGCCACCCGGTCAAGCGCCGCCCCCGGCAAGCGCGCCGCCAAGCGCCCCCGCCAGCCGGGGTCGCTCGGCCAGTCTCGCCCATCCCAGCGAACCGCGGTGGCGAGGACGAGAGCGCCGGCTTTCAGTTTGGGGTCGAGCCCGCCGCCGATGCCGAAGCTGAGGAGGCCGGTTGCACCCTTGGCGAGGAGCCAGCGAACCAACTTCTCGGTCTCTTCCGCGCGCCCGCCGGTCGCTACCGCCTCGATGCCGGCGCGGCGCGCGATCCGGGCTTCCGCTGCAAGTCCGGTGACGGCGGCGATCGCCATCACATGCCGTGGAGCACCATGGCGGCGTTGCGGCTCTTGAGATTGCGATAGCGTGCCACGGCCCAGAGCGGGAAGAAGCGCCGATAGCCGTCATAGCGAAGATAGAAGACCCGGGGGAAACCGACGGCGGTGTAGTGCTGCTCCTCCCAGGTCCCGTCCGCTTTCTGGCTGGTCACCAGCTTGGCGATGCCGCGTTCGACGGCCGGGTGGTCGACTTCTCCCGCCGCCATCAGGCCCAGCACCGCCCAAGCCGTCTGCGATGGGGTGCCGACCCTATCTTCGCCATGGGGTTGCCCCGGGAAATACGACTCGCCGCCTTCGCCCCAGCCGCCATCGTCGCGCTGCTTGTCGATCAGCCATTCGACCGCGCGGCGCATCATCGGCGAGTCCCGGTCGAGCCGGGCGGCATTCAGCGCCGAGAGCACCGACCAAGTGCCGTAGATGTAGTTCGTGCCCCACCGTCCATACCAGGAGCCATCGGGCTCCTGCTCGCGGTGGAGAAAGTCGATGGCGCGGGCGATCGCCGGGTGATCGGCCTTGAAGCCGAGCTGGCAGAGGGCGCTCATGCAGCGCGCGGTCACATCCGCGGTCGGCGGATCGAGCAGCGCACCATGGTCGGCGAACGGAATATTGTTCAGGTAATGATGCGTGTTGTCGGCATCGAAGGCGCCCCAACCGCCATTCTCGCTTTGCATGCCGAGGAGCCATTCGACGCCACGATCGATGGCATGCCGGTAGCGAGCATGGTCGATGCGGTCGAGCGCCATCAGCACGGCTGCGGTGTCATCGAGATCCGGGTAATGCGGATTTGCGTACTGGAAGGGCCAGCCGCCGGGCCTGAGATTGGGCCGAGTCCAGGCCCAGTCGCCGACCACGTCCAGCACCTGACGGTCGAGCAGCCAAGCCGCGCCCCGCTCGGCCGAATGATTGGCGCCGACCTCGATCATGGCGTAGCTGGCAAGCGCGGTGTCCCAAATCGGCGACAGGCAGGGCTGGCAATAGGCCCGCTCGGGTTCGAGCACCAAGAGCTTGCGGACGGCGCGCTTCGCGGTCAGCACATGGGGATGGTCCGGGGCATAGCCGAGGCAGTCGAACATCATGACCGCGTTCGCCATGGCCGGGTAGATCGCGCCCAGACCGTCCTCGCCATTGAGGCGCTCGGCCACGAAGGCGATCGCCCGCTCGATCGCCTGGCGACGCTTGGCCATAGAGAATGATGGCTCGAGCGCACGGACCACGCGGTCGAGACCACGGAACACGCGGCCCCAGAAGGTCGGGTTCGCCTGGCTGAACCAATCCGTGACCTGCTCGGGCGGGGCCACGAACAGCTCGGCGATGGAGACTTCACGCGGGTTGCGGGCGCGGGGCTTGATCGCCATCAGCACCAGGAGCGGCACGATCACCGTGCGCGACCAATAGGCGACCTTGGACAGATGGAAGGGAAACCACTCCGGCAGATTCATGATCTCGACCGGCATCACCGGCACCGCATGCCAGGGAACTTGGCCGAACAACGCTAGCAGGATGCGGGTATTCACGTTCGATTTCGCGGCACCGCCGTGGGCGAGGATGGCGCTGCGGGCGCGCACCATGTGGGGGGCGTCGGGCGAATCGCCGGCGGCCTTGAGGGCGAAATAGGCTTTCACGCTGGCGCTCATGTTGAAGGCGCCGGCATGGAATAGGGGCCAGCCGCCATGGCTCGCCTGGATCGAGCGGAGATAGGCGGCGATCCGCGCCTCGACGGCCGAATCGACTTCGTCCAAATAGTGCTGCAGGAGGATGTATTCGGCCGGGATCGTCGCATCCGCTTCCAGCTCGAAGGCCCAATGGCCATCCTCCCGCTGCTCGCCGGCGAGCGCCTCCTCGCCCAACGCGAGCGCGCGCGCAAGGGCTTGCGGCTGAGCGCCGGGATGGCCGGAGGAGACGGACTCAGCAAAGCCAACGCGCATCATCGCGACGAATCCGATACGGTTATGTTGCAATGCAACAGAAGCGACGCGCCTGCGCCTAGATGCCAAGAATCTGTCGTTAACTCAAGCATTTCATCCAATACGTAGGCAGGCCGGGCTCGGATTGGCGCCATCCGGCGGGTGCGGGAGGCTCTAGCAGACGCAACTTATTGTCAACACGGCAGCCTTCAAGTGAAGCCGTGGCGCAACACCAACCAAATTTTTTGCCAGCTCGGCAGCCCGACCCGGAGTTCCGGCTGGCGCCAATCCGCCTCGACGAGCCGGTCGAGAATGGCCGCGTACATGGCGCCCATCAGGGCTGCCGGGCGCATCGCCCGTCGCGGGCAGCGGGCCATGGCGCCGGCCGCCGCGGCGAAGTGGCCGCGGGCGATCCCGGCGAGGTCGCGGCCCACCAGCGGCAGGTTCGGATGCCGGATGGCGGCGGACGCCGGCCCTGGCGGCACGCCATGGCGCTGCAGCAGCTCCATCGGCAAGTAGAGCCGGCCGCGGCTCGCATCCTCGGCAAGGTCACGGAGGATATTGGTCAGCTGGAGGGCCCGACCGAGCGATTCGGCGGCCGCGACCGCCACCGGCCCGTCGGCCCCGAACACGCGCACCGAGAGCTTTCCCACCGCGCTCGCGACCCGGGCGCAATAGAGATCGAGCGTGGCAAGGGAAGGGGCTGTGATGTCTTCGCGCGCGTCCATCTCCATGCCGTCGATCACCGCCTCGAAATCGGCTTTGAGGAGCCCGTAGCGTTGCAGCGGTCCCAACAGCGCGATCGCCACCTCGCGGACGGGTTCGCCGGCATACAGGCGGTCGAGCTCGCGGCGCCAATCGGCCAGCAGCGCCAGCTTGCGCGAAGGCGGTTCGTCGCCGTCGGCAATGTCGTCGACCTCGCGGCAAAAAGCGTAGATGGCGAACATCCCGGCCCGCCGCTCCGCCGGCAAGAGGCGCATGGCCCAAAAAAACGAGGTACCGGCGGCCTGGACGCGTTCGGCGATGCGGGCTTCGATCTCGGCAAGCGCCGTCATGTCCCGGCACCGGCTTGGATGCGGCCTTTCCATTGGCCGCCGCGGCCGAGACGGTGCTGGAGCGCCGATTGCAGCGTGGCGGCCAGATAGAAGAGCGCGATCGCCGGCAGCGCCAACGCCCAGATGAAGGAGACCCGGTAGTAGCTGAGCGTCGGAAGTAAGGAGAGCGTCATCAACGCCCAGGCGCCCCAGCCCAATCCGCCGGCAAGCCCGGCTCCATCCACGAAGAAGGAGCCCAGCGCCAGGGCTGGGGGGCCCAGGAACACGAGCGCCGTGCCGACTATGGTGAGCGCCAGCAGCACCGGGGAATGCTTGAGCTGGGTATAGGCCGAGCGTGCGACCATGCGGGCAATGTCGCCGAAGCCGCGATAGACGCGCAAGCTTACCGTCTCCGAGGCGAGGCCGAGCCAGATCGATCCGCCCGCCTTGATCGCGCGGGCCAGCGCGCAATCGTCGATGAGCGCCCCTCGGATGCTGGCGATGCCACCGATGCGCCCCAGGGCCCGGCGGCGGACGAGCATGCATCCTCCGGCCGCAGCCGCCGTCTTGCGAGCGCTGCGGTTTACCCAGCGGAAGGGATAAATCATTTGAAAGAAGAACACGAAGCCGGGGATCAGCGCACGCTCGGCGAAGGTTTCACACTGGAGCCGCACCATGAGCGAGACCAGATCGAGACTGTCCCGCTCGGCGCGGGCGACGAGCTCCGCCAGGTTTTCCTGCGCATGCACCACATCGGCATCGGTCAACAGCGCATAGCCGGCAGCTTCTGCCGTTGTTTCGGCGCGCTCGAGGCCTTCGGCGACGGCCCATAGCTTGCCGGTCCAGCCTTGGGGCAGGGGGCGGGCGGAAATGACCTCGAGGCGATCGCTCTGGCCGGCATCGGCGGCAGCCCGGCGCGCGAGCGCTGCCGTCTCGTCCTCGCTGTGATCGTCGACGACGATCACCCGAAAGCGCCCGGGGTAGTCCTGCGTCAGCAGCGAATGGACGGCGCGCCCGATGGAATAGGCCTCATTGCGCGCCGGCACCACGGCGACGACTTCCGGCCATTGCGGCGGTGGCGGGCATGCCGGCGCCACCCGTTCCCGCCAGAACCCGCCGCGCGCGGCCAGAAGATAGACCCAGAACGCCAGTGCCAGCGCGCCGATGGCGAGGAGGACGCTCATCTGAGGTAACCCGCCTCGCGGAACCAGGCGATCGCGTCGGCGAGGCCTTGACGCGCCGGTCTGGGCGCATAACCCAGCTCGTCCACGGCCTTGGCGGAGGAGAAGAACATGCGCTTCTTTGCCATGCGGAGACCGTCGAGGGTGACGAAGGGCTCGCGCCCGCTGATGCGCGCCCAAGCCTCGGCGACGACCGCGATCGGAAAGAGCGTCGGCCGCGGCAGGCGCAAGAACGGCGGTCGGCCGCCGGTCAGCCGGGCAATCTCGCCCAGCATCTCCGCCAGCGTCAGATTGTCTCCGCCCAGAACGTAGCGCTCGCCGACACGGCCCCGGGCGAAGGCAAGGAGATGGCCCTGGGCGACATCGTCGACGTGAACGAGATTGAGGCCGGTGTCGACATAGGCGGGCATCCGCCCCTTCGCCGCCTCGAGGAGGACCCGGCCGGTCGGCGTCGGCCTCGCGTCGCGCGGGCCGACCGGGGTCGAGGGATTGACGATGACGCAGGAGAGCCCCTGCTCCTGGACCAGCGCGCGGACGGCCTCCTCGGCGAGATACTTCGAGCGTTTGTAAGGGCCGATCATGTCGGCAAGCTCGACCGGCGTCGTCTCGTCGGCGGGACGGCCTGCGGGATCGAGGCCGAGAGTGGCGACGCTGCTGGTGTAAACCACCCGCTCGACGCCGGCCTCGAGGGCGGCCTGCATCAAGGCCCGGGTACCCTCGACATTGGCGCGGTACATCGCCTGCGGGTCGGGGACCCACAGGCGATAATCGGCGGCGACGTGAAAGAGCGCGGCGCAGCCGGCGACCGCGCGCCGGAGCGAGCCGTGATCCTCGAGCGCGCCTTCGACGGCTTCGAGCGGCAGCCCGGCGATGTTGCGCCGGTCCCGGCCCGGTCTGAGCAGGACCCGCACATTCCTGCCTTCGGCGATGAGAGCCCGGATCACGGCCGCGCCAACGAAGCCGGAAGCCCCGGTGACCAGGTATGGTCGGGACGCGGTCATGCCCCGAGATCGCGGAAAGCGATCGGCGTGAGGCCGCGCTGGGCCAGCGCCGCCTTCACCCGCGGGCTGGTGAGCGCCTCGAGCTCGCCTTCATAGGCATAGCCGGGATTGTCGCGGAGGAGCTCGGGCGTCCGCCGCGTCGCCGGATGGAAATACATCTCGCAGACGCCGTCCGGCAGGCGCTCGAGGAGCGCCAAGACTTGCGCTTCCGCCATGGCGCCGGTGTCGCTCAAGCCCAGGACTGCGTCATTGCTCTTGATGCCCCGGCGCGCCAATCTGGGCTTGAGCAGCCTGACCCAGGCACGAAGCGGCATCCCAGCCAGGGGCGCCGTCGGTGCGGCCGGTTCATAGGGCATCCTCAAGGCCTTCAGCCCGAAGTCCCGTCCGATGGCGAGAACGAGCCCGAGCACGGTCGGGTGCATGTGCATGTGGCAATGGGCGTTTACGTGGTCGAGCGCCAGCCCGGTGGCGCGGAACGCCTCGAACTGCGCCCGGATCTCCAGGGCCATCTGCCGGCGCGCGCTCGGGCGGAAGAAGAAGTTGATCCCGGCGCGAACCAAGTCCGAGGAGAAGCGGCCATCCGTGCCGACGAGGGCGGGCACGCGTTCGGCCGGCAGCACTGGGCGGCCGTTGACGAGCGTCAGATGCAGGCCGACCGCAAGACCGGGCAATCGACGCGCTCGGCGGACCGCATCCTCGGCTTCCGAGGCACCCACCATCAGGCTCGCCGCCGACAATATGCCGTCGCGGTGCGCGATCTCGATCGCCTCGTTGACCGGGAGCGCCAACCCGAAATCATCGCCGGTGACGATCAGGTGCCGTCCGCGCATGGCTCAGCTCTCCCGATAGAGCAGCAAGGAGAGCCCGACCGCGACGAAGCAGATCGGCCATGCCCAACCGGCGATCCGGCTCTCTGGCTCGGGCAGTCTGAGCTCGAGCCATCGCGTCCAGCCGGCGGCGATGCCGAATAAGGCGAGCGGCACATGGGTCATCTCGATCAGCAATTCCTGGCGCACATTGCCGAGACTGTGGGAATGGGTCAGCAGGAGGCCGCCGCCGAAGGCGGTCAAGAGCGGGAAGACCAGAGCCGAGCCCCGGCGCTTCAGCCGGCCGGTGCGCACGGCCCATTCGAAGAGCGCGAAGGGCACGAGCAAGAGCACAAAGAGGCGATGCTGGACCACCTCGGGATCGCGCAGGCTCTCCCAAAAACCGATGTCGCCGAGCGGCCAGGCCTCCGGATCCGAGCGCACCAGGAGGAAGAGCGCTAGAGCGAGGAAGAGCAGCGGCCAATGGCGTGCCCAGGCTGCCAGCCCGGAGCGTTCAACCAGCGCCAGGATGCCGATGGCGAGCACGAGAATGCCGGCCCAGTGATGATTGTATTCCGACCAGGCGATGTCGAAGCCGGAGATGGGCGGCGGCAAGCCGGCACCGGGCACGAAGGCGCGGGCCGCGGTCTCGGCCCGGGCGGCTTCGGCATCGAGCTTCGCTTGCAGGGCCGGGATCGCCAGATCCTCGTGGCTCGGACTCTCGAACCTGGGCCAATGCGGGACGTTGCGCTCGACGATCTCCGCCCAGGACACACGGTCGAAAGGCAGGTCGGTCGCCGGCGGCAGGGAGGTGAGCGACGCGGCGGCGAACAGCACGGTCAGGCCGACGCCGAGCTCGACCTCGGCGAAGCGGCGTAGCCTGACGACGGGCGTGGTCGGATCCCGCCGGAGCCGCTCGACCGCACGGAAATTCGCGAAGCCGAGTCCGAGCAAGCCAAGGAACATGAGCACCTTGGTCGAGGTCATGACGCCGTAGGCGGTGCCGTAGAGCGCACTGAAGTCGGCGACATAGACCCACGCCATCGCGGTCCCGGCGCCGACGATGAGCGCCACCGCCGCCGTCGACATGAGCGAGAAGCGCTTGCCGACGAGGCGCCAGGCCCCACCGTCCCGCGCCTGCGCCATGGCCAGGAGAAAATAGGGCATGCCGCCGATCCAGATGGCGGCGCCGATCTGGTGCAGGCTGGTCAAGACCATGAGCAGCGGCCGGTCGTCGAGCCGGCTCGCGGCGTGGCTGGTGGCAACCGAGCCGACGATGACGATGCAAGCGAGGGAGACGAGCAGCCAGCGCGGCGCCGGAGAATTGCCGCTGAGCCTGAGCGCCATCGCCAGGCTTGCCGCCACGATCGCTGCATCGGCGAGCGCGAAATCGGCGCCCGCTGCCGCCCCGAGCCCGATTCCGGCGGTGTCGGCCAGCACCAGGATCTGGATCGTGGCAGCGGTCGCTACGAGCAAAGCCAGCGCCAAGCTGCTGCAAG
Organism: Pseudomonadota bacterium; assembly: GCA_016195085.1. Classification (NCBI taxonomy): domain Bacteria; kingdom Pseudomonadati; phylum Pseudomonadota; species Pseudomonadota bacterium. Next base: position 34,472 of record JACQAG010000060.1, read on the forward strand.
CAAGCAGCCGCCGGCTGCGCGCAGCGATCGTGGCGCCGGACCCGCCCAGCCGGCCGGCGAGCGGCTCGGCCAGGATCAGAAGAAAGGCGACGCCGCCCAGCGTCAGCGACTGCGCGGCCAGCACCGAGCCGTGCAGCAGCACCGTCAGATAGCCGAAGACGTCGAGGAGCAGGCTCATGGCATCAAGGAGCGATCACCGTGAAGGGGATGTCGCCGCGGGTGATATGGCCGTCGAGCGCCAGGACCTGCCAGCGCAGCCGGTACGCGCCAGGCATTAGCCCGGTCGCCTCGGCGCGCAGCAAGTCGGGCGCGCTCTCCGCCGTAAGCGCCAGGGAACGCTCCTTGCCGTCGCCGGCGATCAGCGTCAGATGCGAGCGGGCGCGATCGATGCGGCTGCTGAAGCGGATGACGACCGCGAGCGCTTGCTCGCTGACCGTGACGCCCGGCCGCGGAACCGATTCGACCACGATGGCGTGCCCATGCGCGGCCAAGGGCGGCGCCAGGCAGAGGAGCACCAGGAGGGCGATGCGGATGGCGCGGGTCGGTCCCATGCTCGCTCACGTCGTCTAAACGCGCGGCATGGTGCCGCGCCGCCGCTTTAGCACAGGCCAGTCGGTGTTCGATACCCCGTTGCGCCGGGGCCGCAGGGTCGGAGCGGTGCCGGCGGTCGCTTGGAAACATTACGGGGAATTCATCCTCCGGAAAGGGCGGGGCAAGCGGCGCCCGACTATATGGAGGGCTGACCCCGTCATCCGGACGGGCCCGTCTTTCAGTTTCAGGAGTCGACCCATGACCTTCGAATCCTCCAGAGAGCCGCCGAGCACCCACGTCGCCAACCACCGGCGCAAGTTTTTCAATGTGTTGGCGGCGGCATTGATGGCGACGACGGCGCTGACCGGGACCGCCATGCTGGTCCGCACAGGCGAGGCCGCCGCGCCGGTCAATAGCCCGGCCCAGGCCCCGATCACCGTTCCGGCCACCGGCATGCAGAGCTTCGCGCCGATCGTCGAGCGCGTCGCCCCCGCCGTCGTCAACGTCGCCACCACCCAGCTTGCCGACCGCGACCAGGCGGAAGAAGATTCGGGCAACCCCTTCCAGAACGTGCCGCCGGATTCGCCCATGGGCGAGATGCTGAAGCGCTTCTTCGGCGGCCAGGGCAGGGGGCCGATGACGCGGAGCATGCCGCAACGGCATCAGCAGAAGGTGCATGCCCTCGGCTCCGGCTTCATCATCGATCCCATGGGCTACATCGCCACCAACAATCACGTTGTCGGCAAGGCGAGCGACATCACCGTCACCCTCAATGACGGCCAGCAACTGAAGGCGAAGCTGATCGGCCGCGATCCCAAGACCGATTTGGCTCTGCTCAAAGTGGATGCCGGCAAGTCCTTGCCCTATGTCGGCTTCGGCGATTCGCAGACGGCCAAGCCTGGCGACTGGGTCGTCGCCGTCGGCAACCCGTTCGGCCTCGGCGGTTCGGTCACCGCAGGTATCGTCTCGGCTCGGGGCCGCGATATCGGCTCGGGTCCTTATGACGACTTCCTGCAGATCGATGCGCCGATCAACCGCGGCAACTCCGGCGGCCCGAGCTTCAATTTGGCAGGCGAGGTCGTTGGCATCAACACCGCCATCTACTCGCCCTCGGGCGGCAGCGTGGGCATCGGCTTTGCGATCCCGGCCTCCCTGGCGAAGCCGGTCCTGGATCAGCTGCGCGAGCATGGCCGGGTCGATCGCGGTTGGATCGGCGTGAAGATCCAGCCGGTGACTCCCGATATGGCGGAAGGCCTCGGCCTCAAGGCCGCGAAGGGCGCGCTCGTCGCCGGCGTGGATGCGGACGGTCCGGCCGCGAGGGCTGGCGTCAGGCAGGGCGATGTGATCGTCGGCTTCAACGGCAGCGCCATCGACGATCTGCATGGCTTGCCGCGGACGGTCGCGGCCACCCCGGCGGGGAAGAGCGTGGATGTGGTGGTTTCGCGCGATGGCGCCGAGCAGACGCTCCGTCTCGAGGTTGGCGGTCTCAAAGACGATCAGATGGCTTCGGCCGATCAGCCGAGTGCCGCCGCCGACAACACGCTCGGCATGCGTCTTGCCCCGCTCAACCAGCAGAACCGCCAGCGCTTCGACATCGCGCGCGAGGTCAAGGGCGTCATCGTCGCCGATGTGCGGCCCGATGGGCCGGCGGCCGAGGTCGGAATCAATGCGGGCGACATCATCAGCCGCGTCGGCTCGGCCTCGGTCAATTCCCCCGAGCAGGTCGTCTCCACCATCAAGGAGGCGCAGCGTGCCGGGCGGAAAGCGGTGACCCTCTTGGTCAACCGCGGCGGCGAGGAGCACTACGTCGCCGTACCGCTCAAGGCTTAGTTGAGAGGCGATGGCCGGCGCTTCCCCGTGAAACCGGGGAAGCGCCGGTTTTTTGCGCATCGTTCACGGTATCGTCGTGACCGCGAAGGCGACAACCACCTTGAGCCCGGGGTGGTTGTCGTCCAGGCTCAGCTCCGCTCCGTGGAGCTGCGCCACCGCGGCCACCAGGCTGAGACCGAGCCCGCTGCCCGGGGCCGAGCGGCTGGCTTCGTAGCGGGCGAAGCGCTGCGTCGCCTTGGCGCGGAATTCTTCGGGGATCCCCGGCCCGTCATCGGCCACCACCAGCATAGCTCGGCTCTGTTCGCTGCGGACGACGAGGTGGATGCGGCCGCCGGCCGGAACATACTTGACGGCGTTGTCGAGCAGGTTCGCCAACGCTTGCGAGAGGAGGTGGCGGTTGCCGCGGATGGTCAGCCGCTCCGCCGCGCCGTCTGCGATCTCCACCGCGAGGGCGAGGCCCTTCTCTTCGGCCGCGGGCTGGAAGAGCTCGGCCGCATCGCGCGCCACCAGAGCCAGATCGACCGGCTCGAAGGCGGCTCTCAGCGCGCCGGACTCCGCCAGCGCGATGTCGAGCAGCGCGTTGAAGGTCGCCAGAATCGCATCCGCCTCGGCGATGGTCTCCTGGACGACGCGGCGATAACCCGCCGCATCGGTGCGCTCGATCAGGCTCACCTCGAGCCGGCTGCGCAGCCGTGAGATCGGGCCTCGCAAATCGTGGGCGATGTTGTCCGAGACCTCGCGCATGCCCGCCATCAGACGTTCGATCTGGTCCAGCATGGCGTTGAGATTCTGAGCGAGCTGATCGAACTCATCGCCGCTGCCGCTGACCGGCATGCGCTGCTTCAGGTTGCCCCCCAGGATGACGCGGCTGCTGCGGTTGATCGCATCGAGCCGCTGCAAGAGGTTGCGGCTCATCACCAAGCCGCCGGCCACGGCCAGCACCAAGGCCAAGCCGAGGGCGCCGATGAGCGCGGTGGTGATCAGTCTTTGCAACTCGCTGCGCTCGGTCATGTCGCGGCCGACGAGAAGATGGAATCCGCCTTCGAGGTCGAAGGTGCGGGCGCGGGCGATCTGGCTCGCCACCCGGCCGCCGGCCTCCGTGGCGACGACGAAGGTGATCCAGTCAGGGGGCCCGCGCCCCTCTTCCGGCCAGGCATCGAGATTGCCGGCGAGCGGCCGATAGTTCGCATCGCCCAGGAGATACAGGCTGCGGCGCCCGAGCGTGCCGGCGCTGCGTTGCCGGATGGTGACGACTAGGCCGGGAAGGCCCTGCAGGCGATAGAGATCGGAGAGGCCGGCGGCCTCCACTTCGATGGTGGCATCGGTCTCCCGGGTGATGACCCCGGCGGTTTCCCAGTAGACGAAGCCGAGCACGGCCATGACCGAGGCCGCGAACAGGGCGGCGTAGACCAGCGCGTAGCGGAATGCCGAGCTGCGCAGGAAACTCACGCCGGTCTCCGAGCGGTCATCGATGCCGTCTCAAGCCTGGTCATCTCAAGCCTATTCGGGCGCCTTCAGGCTATAGCCGGCGCTGCGCACGGTGTGGAGGAGCGGTGTGGTGAATCCCTTGTCGATCTTCTGGCGGAGGCGGCTGATGTGGACGTCGATGACGTTGGTCTGAGGGTCGAAGTGGTAGTTCCACACGCCTTCCAGCAGCATGGTGCGGGTCACCACCTGGCCGGCGTGGCGCATGAGGTATTCCAGGATCTGAAACTCGCGCGGCTGCAGGTCGACCTTGGTTCCGCCGCGCACCACCGTACGGGTCAGCAAATTGAGCTCGAGATCGGCCACTCGGAGCACGGTTTCCGGCGTCGAGCCGCTGCCACCGCGGCGCAGCAGCGCTTCGAGCCGGGCCAACAGCTCGGCGAAGGCATAGGGTTTGGTCAGGTAGTCGTCGCCGCCGGCCTTGAGGCCGCGCACCCGGTCGTCGACCTGGCCCAAGGCGGAGAGGAACAGCATGGGCGTCTTGTTGCCCGCACCTCGCAGCGCCTCCACGATCAGCAGGCCGTCGATGCCGGGCAGCATGCGGTCGACGATGATCGCATCGTACCGCTCCGTCGTCGCCAGATGCAGCCCATCCGGGCCGGTGGCCGCGTGATCGACCGTATAGCCGCTTTCCCGCAGCCCCTTGACGAGGTAGGCGGCTGCTTGGCGGTCGTCCTCGATCACCAGGATCCGCATGGCCGCCCATGGAATGCACTGATAGGCCTCGGCACCGGACTCGGCCCTCGTCTCAGCCGTTGGCCGCCTGCGGCAGCGCCGCGGCGCCGGGCTCGCCGGAGCCGAGCCGGAGACCTTCGGCAAAGCTCATCGGCACGACACCGAGGCGTTCGCGCATCTCGGTGATGTCGAAGCTCTTGTCCTCGACGATGCGGCGCACCTCCTCGGGCCGGATGGTCGGCAGGCCGGGAAGCAAGGCGGTCAACCGTGCCAGCAGAAGCAAGGGCGCCAAGGGAATGTTGACGATTATCGCCTTCAGCCCGCGCGCCCGGGCAAGCTCGCGGATCATGCTCGCATAGGTCATCGGCGTCGGACCGGCGATCACCATGCCGTTCCGGGGCGGATCGGCGACCAGCATGGCCGCCTCCAAGGCGCGCACCACGTCCTCGACATGGATCGGCTGCACCAGCCCGCCACCGCCCGGCAGGGGCAGAACCGGAATGCGCCGGAGATAGGCAACGACGCGCTGCAAGCTCGCATCCTCGCCGGTGCCGTAGATGAGCGTCGGGTGCAGCATGACGTAAGGCAGCCCGGAGGCGCCGAGCGCCGCCTCGGCGGCGATGACCTCGGCAGCGAAACTATCGGCAAAGCGGGTGAACCTGCGGGTCGAGCCCATGACCACCAGCCGCTTCAGGCCGGCGGGCAGGGCCTGGATCAGGTTCGGCACGGTTTTGGCTGGCGCGCAGCTCACCACCACATCGGCATCGGCAAGGGCCGCGCGGAGCGCCGCCCGATCGTCCATATCGGCGAGCCGGCGCGGGATCGTCGCCGGGATGCGTTCGAGCCGCGCCGGCGCGCGCCCGACCGCGACCGCGTCGCGGCCCGTGGCCAAGAGATGTGCGATGAGGCGGCGCCCGGTGCGTCCCGTCGCGCCGCAAACGGCAATGCGCGGCATGTTGGCGCGTCATCCGGTGAATTGCCCGGATATGAGCTTAGCGCAAAGCGGCCGACGGAGAATAGCCTTGGACGGCGGATCGCCCGAGAACGGGCTCTTGACGAGCCGGGTCGGTCGGCGCCATCACCCATGGGCCATGACCAAGGCCTACAACGTGCTGTTCGTGACCGGCGACCAATGGCGGGCCGAGTGCTTGTCGGCCCTTGGCCATCCCCTGGTGCGCACGCCCACCCTCGATACCCTCGCCGCGGACGGCACGCTGTTCCTAAAGCATTTCGCCAACACGAGTCCCTGCGGGCCCAGCCGAGCCTCGATCCACACCGGCCTCTATGCCATGACCCACCGCTCGGTCAGGAACGGTACACCCTTGGATGCCCGGTTCGACAATTGGGCGCTGGCGCTCAGGCGTCATGGCTACGACCCGAGCTTGGTCGGCTACACCGACACCAGCGCCGATCCCAGGCGCTTTCCCAAAGACCATCCGGCGCTCAGGACCTATGAGGGCGTGCTGCCGGGCATGGCGCCCCTGCTCCTGATGCCCTCGGACCATGCGGCCTGGCTCGGCTATCTCCGGAGCAAAGGCTACGATGTGCCGGCGATCGGGCCCACGCCCTCCTATACGCCGCAAGCGAGCCACCCCGATGCGGCGCGGCGGGGACCGACCTATGCACCCGCACTTTATGCAGCCGAGCACAGCGATACCGCCTTCTCGACCGACCGGGCGCTTGCCCACCTCTCGGAAAGTCGAGGGAGCCCCTGGTGCCTGCACCTTTCCTATCTCCGGCCGCACCCGCCCCATGTGGTGCCGGCGCCCTATCACGACCGCCATTCGCCCGACGACGTGCCGGATCCGCGTCGGGCGACCGATCGGCAACTCGAAGCCAGCCAGCATCCTTGGCTCGCCCACCATCTCGGAACCCAGGCCTATGCCGCCGATTGGCCGGAGCCCCATCGCCGCCAGCTCCGGGCGACCTATTACGGCATGATCGATGAGGTCGACCACCAGCTCGGGCGCGTGATCGGCTGGCTGAAGGCGAGCGGCGAGTACGACCGGACGATCATTCTGTTCACCGCCGATCATGGCGAGATGCTGGGCGACCACTGGTTCTTCGGCAAGGACGGCTATTTCGACGCCGCCTTCCACGTGCCGATGATCCTCAGGGTACCTGACGGCGTCCGCGGCAGGCGGGTCGCTGCCTTCACCGAGCATGTCGATCTCATGCCGACGCTGCTCGATCTTCTCGGCATACCCGTACCCCAGCAATGCGACGGGCGCTCGCTGGCACCATGGCTCGGCAGCGACACACCGGCGGATTGGCGCGTTGCCGCGCATTGGGAGTATGATTTCCGCGATGTCGCCACGGGAGCGCCGGAACACGCCCTCGGCATCGCCATGGATGCGTGCTGCCTCGCCGTGCACCGGGGCCAGCGGCACAAATACGTGCATTTCGCCGCGCTTCCGGGACTCTTGTTCGATCTGGAGCAGGATCCGCAGGAATTGATCGACCGTGCCGCCGATCCCGCCTATGCCACGGTCCTGGCAAGTTGCATGGGCGCCATGCTGAGCTGGCGCCTGCGGCACGCCGAGCGCACGCTCGCCGGCATCGTGCTCACCCAAGCGGGACCGATCGAGCGCCGCTGATATCCGGGCGCCGGCTTGCAAGCCGGCCAGCCTCTGGACTATAACGGCCTCGGTCGGGCACGGCAGGCGCCCGGCATTCCCAAGACGGCGTCCGTCCAAGCGCTGCCCTACCTCGAGCAGAGGAGGGTTAGGCTTTGGCGTTGCTTTGCTTTTCCCCCGAAATCGCTGAGCGGCACTGGATCTCGATGGCGACCGTGCCATGCGGCGCGGTTCGCGACCGCGTCTCGGCCGTTGCATGGGTCCCCGGACGCCGCTACCCGCGAACCGCTACCGCCTGCATTGCTAACACAGGAGAAAAACCATGAAATGGGTCACCCGCGAGCGTCCCAAGATCGACCGCATTGCTTGCCCCTGGCTCGTCGCCCGCTTCGTCGACAAGGCGCCGGAGTTTCTGTACGTGCCCTCGAAACGGGTTCTGGACGTGGCCAAGGAGACGGGCGCGATCCCCTATGACGTGCCGGATGTGGAGCTCAGCCATGACGGCCCGCTCTGCAGCTTCGATGCCTTCCTCAAAAAGTACGAGTTGCGGGACTCGGCCCTCCACGACCTCGCCGTGATCGTGCGGGGTGCCGATACGGGTCGGCTCGAACTTGCTCCTCAAGCACCAGGACTGCTGGCCCTCTCCCTCGGCCTATCCGAGGTCTATGCCGACGATCACGAGATGCTGCGCCACGGCATGGTCATGTACGATGCCCTCTACGCCTGGTGCCGATCGGCGCGGGGCGAGACCCATGGCTGGCCGCCGACGTCGTGACGGGAACGGGGGATCGATGACCGAGATCGCAAGACCTGCCGGTGCGGCGGCGGCGAGGCCGGCGCATCCCTCCTTCGGCGAGGCGCTGAGGCTCTGGGCGAAGCTCGGCTTCATTAATTTCGGCGGCCCGGCAGGCCAGATCGCAATCATGCACCGGCTCCTGGTCGAGGAGCGCCGATGGATCGGCGAAGAGCGGTTCTTGCACGCCCTCAACTACTGCACCCTCCTGCCGGGCCCCGAAGCCCAGCAGCTGGCCACCTATATCGGCTGGCTCCTGCACCGGACCTTGGGCGGCGTGGTTGCCGGCACGCTATTCGTCTTGCCGGGCTTCTTCTGCCTCATGGGATTGAGCGCGATCTATGCCGGCTATGGCGCCGTGCCGCTGGTGGACGCGCTGTTCTATGGGCTGCAGGCGGCGATTCTGGCGATCGTGTTCGAGGCGCTTCTGCGCGTCGGCAGGAGGGCCCTTGCCAACCAGGCGATGGTGGCGATCGCCGGCCTCGCCTTTCTCGCATTGTTCGTTCTGCAGCTGCCGTTTCCGCTGGTGATCGCCGCCGCAGCGCTCGCCGGCTTCCTCGGCGGCGAGCTCAGGCCGGAGCTGTTCCGCGGCCGCGGCGGCCACGGGCAGCAGTCGGATGCGATCGGCGATCGCATACTTGAGGGCGCGGTCGAGCACACCACCCCGTCTCTCGCCCGCGCCGTCCGCGTCGCCGCGGTGTGGCTCGCCCTGTGGTTCCTGCCGATCGCCCTGCTCGCCGGCGCCTATGGCTGGGGGCACACCTATGTGCAGCTCATGCTGTTCTTCAGCAAGATGGCGGTCGTCACCTTCGGCGGCGCCTATGCGGTGCTCGCCTATGTCGCCCAGGAGGCGGTCAACCACTATGGCTGGCTGAATGCGGGCGACATGCTGAAGGGTCTGGCGCTCGCCGAAACGACCCCCGGTCCGCTCATCCTGGTCCTGGAGTTCGTCGGCTTCCTGGCGGGATACCGCGATCCCGGCGGGATCGCACCGATGGCATCGGGAGCGATCGCGGCCACACTCACCGTGTGGGTCACCTTCGTGCCGTCGTTTCTCTGGATCTTCCTCGGCGGCCCTTATATCGAGCAGCTGCGCAGCAACCGGAGGCTCGCCGCGGCGATGACGGCGATAACCGCGGCGGTGGTGGGCGTCATCCTCAATCTCGCTCTCTGGTTCGCCCTCAACGTGGTGTTCCCGCGGCTGGCCTTCTTCGATTGGCACGGCCTCCACCTGCCGGCCCCCGATTGGGCGTCCTTCGATCCAGCGGCGGCGGTCATCGCTCTGGCGGCCACGGCGACGCTCTTCGGCTTGCGTCTCGGCATGATGCCGACCCTGGGGATCTCGGCGCTGATCGGCGTGGTCTGGCGGCTCGCCTTCGCTTAACCTGGATTTCTCGAACCTATCGGGGCCGCCATGGCCTACAAGCTCAAATCCTCGGTCGAGGTCTACCGCAATCCCTGGATCAGCGTGCGCGAGGACCGCATCGACTGGCATGCGGGCGCATCGGCGCTGTTCGGCGTGGTCGAGGTCAAGCCCGGCGTCTGCGTGTTGCCGATTCACGCCGACAACCGAGCGGTTCTGGTCCGTGAATATAAATACGCCATCCAACGCGAGGCGCTGGAGGCGATCAGCGGCGGCATCGACACCGGCGAGAGCCCGGCCGAGGCGGCGGCGCGGGAGGTGGCGGAGGAGACGGGCTATCGGTCTGGACGGCTCGTGGCCCTGGGGGAGCTCGACCCCATGAGCTCGGTCGTTCGAGCGCCAGCCTGGATGTTTCTGGCGGAGGAGCTGGCACCCGGTCCGCCTGAGCCGCAAGAGGCCGAGCATGTGAGCGTGGTGGAGATACCGCTCGCAGACGCGCTGGCGATGGTTCTGGATGGGCGGATCCGCCACGGGCCGAGCTCGGTCCTGGTGCTGCGTGCGGCGCGGCTTCGAGGCCTCTGAATCTCAGGATTGGGCGAGGCCGGCTCTGCGCTCGAGCTCGGCATAGAGCGCATCTGGAACGGAAATACCATAGGCCTCGGCGCGTCGGCGCAGTGCCAGACGTCGCTGTCCGGGGAGCCGCGTGCCCGGCTCGGCGAGGATGGCGGAGAACAGCGCCTCGGCGCGTTCCAAGGCGTGGCTGCCGCCGAAGGCGTTGGGATCGATCGCAATGAGGAACTGGCCGACGCGCGGCGGCGCGCCTTTGGTGTCGAAGAAGCTGGACGCTTCGTAGCCGAAATTGCTGCCGGTCAGGGCGACGGCGAGGAGCTCGACCATGAGGACCAGCGCCGCACCCTTGGCATCGCCCATGGGCAGCATGGCGCCAGCCAGCGCCGCCTTGGCATCGGTCGTCGGCTGGCCCGCTTCATCGAGCGCCCAGCCCTCGGGGATGGGATCGCCCTTTTGCGCGGCGATCATGATCTTGCCGCGCGCCACCTTGCTCAGCGACAGATCGATGACGAGCGGCGGCACCGACCGGCGTGGCCAGGCGAAGCCAATCGGGTTGGTGCCAAAGAGTGGTTTCGATCCGCCCCAGGGCGCAATCGCGGCCGGCGAGTTGCCGAAAATGCAGCCGACCAGCCCGGCGGCGGCGATTGGTTCCACCGTATGGCCGGCAACGCCAAAATGGTGCGAGTTGGCAATGGCGAGCGCAGCCAGGCCCTGGGCGCGGGCAAGCGGCAGCAAGTCCTGGAGCCCGATCCGAATCGCCGGGTAGGCGAAGCCGGTCGCTGCATCCACCCTGAGGCAAGCCGCCGCGACCCGTTCCACCATCGGCCGGGCGAAGCCGTCGACTTTGCCGGCGAGCGCCTGGTCGGCATAGGCCGGCAAGCGCGAGAGCCCGTGCGAGGCGAGACCGTCCGCTTCGGCGGCGATCAGGGCCTCGGCGACGACGCGGGCGTTGCCGGCTTCCGTCCTGGCGCGCGTGAGGACGGCAGTCGCCAGCTCGAGGAGGTGGGAGGCTGCATGCTGAGCCATTGATCGTGATCTTGCAGCACTGCCGGCGCCGGGTCAGCTAGCAAAGCGCCGGCGATGGGGATCGGTGGCCGAGGGCCGATCGGAGGATCAGGCGCTGCGATACAGCTTGGTCATGGTGTATTCGCGATGCCCGAGCGCCTCGGCTGCGGTGAGCCGGCCGTTACAGGTCCTGAGCGTGACCTCGATCAAGGCATCGCCGGCCTGATCGTAGGTCATTTCGCGGCGCAATATCCCCGAGACGTCCAGGTCGACATGCTCGCCCATGGTCCTCACCGTCCTCGGATTGCCGGTGAGCTTCACCACCGGCAGGATCGGATTGCCGATGACATTGCCTTGGCCGGTGGGAAACAGGTGCACGACAAAACCCGCGGCCGCCTGCAAGGTCACGCATTCGGCGGCGGCGCTCGAAGTATCCATGAAATAGAGGCCGGGGCCCTTTTTGGGGGCCTCGGCCTCCTTGAGCACGTCGATGAACTTGGTCTTCCGGCCGATCTTCTCGAGATTGCCGAAGGCTTTCTCCTCGATCGTCGTCAATCCGCCGGCGATATTGCCCTTGGTCGGCTGGCTCTCCGACAGATCATCGGTCTTGAACTCGTTGATCACGTCGTTGTAGGCCGACCAAGTTTTCATGAACTTTTGCGCCACGGCTTTGTTAATGGCGCGTTGGGCGCAAACATGCTCGGCGCCGGTGATCTCCGATGTCTCGCCGAAGCACGCGGTCACGCCCATAGGTTCCAGCTTGTCGATGAGGTTGCCGACCGTAGGGTTGGCGGCGATGCCCGACGTGGTATCGCTCTCGCCGCACTTCACCGCCACCCAGAGATCGCGGACATCGCACTCTTCGCGCCCGAGCTCGCTCGCCCATTGCAGGAACTCCTTGGCCTTGCGGCTGGCGCTCGCAATGGTGTTGAGGTCGCCGTTGCGCTCGATGGAGAAGCCCTCCACGGGCTTTCCAGACTTGGCAATGCCCTCGACGACCCGGCTTGTCCAGCCGGGTTCGATGCCGATCACCACCACCGCCGCGACATTGGGGTTGGTGCCGGTACCGATCAGCGTACGAAAGTGTAGATCCAGATCTTCGCCGAACTGCAATCGGCCATAAGAATGTGGGAGGGCGAGCGTACCCTTGATGTTGTTGGCGACCGCCTCGCATGCCGCGTTGGACAGGTCGTCAACCGGCAGGATTATGACGTGATTCCGTACCCCAATCCTGCCGTTGGCTCGCCGATATCCCATAAACCGAAAGCGATCCGACATCGCCCGTGAGCGCGTCGGGGAGGAACCCGATGCGCGCCCACGCGACTGGCCGCCTCTGGCCGCACCTGCAGCCTTGGCTGCCCTCATCGGCTGGAATCCCGCTGGCTACTTCTTCTTGCGGGACTTCTTCGCCTTCTTCCGCTTGGCGGTCTTGCGCTTCGCGGTCTTCTTCGCGGCCTTGCGCTTGGGCTTCGCCCGCTTGGTGGCTTTCCGCGCCGCCGCTGGCTTCGCCTTGCGCTTGGACTTCATGGTCTTGCGCGCAACGGCCGCCGCAAGCGCCTTGGTCTTCCGCTTCTTGCTCTTCTTGGATCGCTTGGCGGTCTTCTTCGCCGTGGCTTTCTTTCCGGTCTTGCGCTTCGCCGGCTTCGCCCGCTTGGTGGCCTTCTTCGCCGCCGCTGGCTTCGCCCGCTTGATCTTCGACTTCTTCGACTTGGACTTGCTAGGAGACTTCCCCGCCATGTCACCACCTCTTGGTCTTGACGTTGTGGACGTGTACGTGGCCGCCCTTGTGGATGGCGGCCACAGCTTTACCGATGTCGTGGCCATACTTGATGATCGTTTCACCGATCTTGATGTTATTGAGTGCAAGTTTGTGCCCAAGGGGTATGTCGTCGACGGCTTTCACGGCGATGGTCGAATTCGTATCCATCACCCAGCCCGAGAGGGTCTTCCCCTTGCGAGCGTCTTCGACGACCACAACGCCGACGGTGTCCTCTGGATTGTGCACCAAGAACTGCGGCGTCACCCTCACCCCTCCCGAGGTATCTCGCCGTGCTTCCATGCATCCGATAACGCCAAATCGTGCACGGCGAAATTAACTCCGAACTAAACCGCAATAGAGCTTATGTCAATCTTTGCAATCGAGTGCGCCGTTGTTTGTCTCCGCTCGCAAGCTCCAATCGCCGTCGCTCATGCGCCATCTCTGCCGTCTTGCGCGCATCGATCGGCATCATTCCGATGTGCGCAACGACGACGCATGACGATCCATCGCCACCGCAAAACGCTAGGTATTCTGCGCGTTTTCGCGCGCATGCAATGAACGCGGCGCGCATTCGAGCGCGCGCTTCGACGCTGATCGGCGATGCAATGACGATCGCGCGCGATGCCGCTCACCGGATGTTGCGCCGCTGCATCAGTGATTCGCCGTCTTCTCCCCGGTTTTGGCGAATCTGTCGGCCGAGAACGCCAGATTTGCACAAAGTGAGTCGCGGACAGGCTCCCTACCGGTGCGCGTTCGAGGCGTGCTCGGACCCGCACGAGTGATCTTGAAAGGGTGTCGAGCGTCTGCAGATCGGCATGTCGACGATCGCCGGCGGTGTTCGTGTGCAAGTGCGAGCGCATCCTCGGGCGGCGCCGGAGAGTTGCTCCAAGCAACCGCCATTCAGCACTCCACCCGAACGCATCCTCGCCCGGGAGCGCGTCGGCCCGCTCGCAGCTGTGTCCGGTGCCGGGTGTCGCGAGCGAGATCGGCGCCGACCCGGGAGTTCGGCAAATAGCATCTGCGATTGAGGATGGAACCAAGGAGAGGCGTGCGCCCGCCGCGGCACGCCGCCGTCGATGTCGAACACCCCCGACGGACCGGATGCCGTCGGCGGCATCGAGGCGGTCGGCATGATTGACGGGGCGACATATAGATAAGGAGCAGAGGCGCGCGGGCGCATTGATGCCGCGCAGAGCAAGACCACGGCTGCGCATTTACCGCAATCAGTCAGTATTCCTTTAAAATTACTGTGAAAATAGGATGATATCGGCGCCGATTGGTAATGACCCTCGAGCGTACTTATATTAACAATGTGCGTAGGACGCGTTCAGAAGAGAACGGAGGTCTTGCATGAGACAACCCTTCTGGCGGCCTGTCGTTTCCGTATCTTCTCTGCTCCTTGCGCTCTCTTGGAGCATCGGCGCCGGCTATTGGACAGTGCAGCGCTGGCCCCTTCGCGACAATTTGATGCGGCTCGAGCTCAGCCGCAGCGAGTCCGAATGCGGTCTCCGCCCGGGCGGCCCCGCCAACGTCGAGCGCTGCAAGGATCTCGTGCGCATCAGCCATCGCGCCGTAGAAGGCAGCTGGATGCTGCAGGACGGCCTCATCGTGTTCGGTCCGATGTTGCTGGGCGTGTGGATCGCCTTCGCGGTCCGCCGCGGTGGCCACGACCGCGAGCCCCGCGCCCCCCGAGAGCATCGCAACCGCGTCGCCTGAAAGCGTCCGGCCGAACCCGCGCTCGTGCGCGGGGCCTCGCTCATCTGAACCCAGACCTCATTTCGCGCGCGACGCTGCGGCACGCTTGGCAAGATCGCTGAGCGTAGCGAAGGCCGAGATGTGCTCCAGGCTCGCCTTCACATCGACCACCACGGGCCCCTTCGCGGCAAGGGCGGCTTGCACGATCGCGTCGGTCTCTCCGGTCTTCGCGATGGCAAGGCCGGTGGCACCGTAGGCACGGGCGAGGGCCGCGAAATCCGGATTGACGAGGTCGGTCGCGATCTTGCGCCCCGGGAAGTGCCGCTCTTGGTGCATGCGGATGGTGCCGTAGCTGGCGTTGTTGGAGACGAACAGGATCGGCTTGGCGCCCTGGCGCATGGCGGTGGCAAGCTCATTGCCCGTCATGAGAAATCCGCCGTCGCCGATGAGCGCCACCACATTGCGATGCGGAAAGCGGAGGCTGGCCGCGACCGCGGCGGGTGTTCCGAAGCCCATGGCGCCGGAAATGACGCCGAGCAGGCGCTGATGGCCGGAGAACGGAAAGTGCCGGTGCAGCCAGCCGCTGAAGTTGCCGGCATCGGTGATGAGAATTGCATCGGGGGGCAGGTGACGGGCGAGCGCCGCCACGACGTGGCCGAAGGACACGCCGTCACCCGCCTCGACCGGCGTCCACCGGGCGCGGTCGGCATGCATGGCGTGCAGCCGGTCGATCCAGCGGCTCCGCGCGTTGGGCGGCGGCGGTGCCTTGCGCAGGGCCAGACGCTCGACGAAATTCTCCGGGTCGACCGCCAGCGCCAGCGCGGTGTCGTAGACCCGGCCGAGCTGCTCAGGGTCGGGATAGACATGGATGAGCGGCTGCAACGGCGTCGGCGCCGTCGGCAGGCGATAACCTTGGCTGGTGACGTCGCCGAGCCTGGTGCCGACGGCGAGGATGAGGTCGGCCTCGCCGAAGGCTGCCACCTGATCCTCCGGGATCATGTAGCCGAGGTGAC
This sequence comes from Pseudomonadota bacterium, assembly GCA_016195085.1. Lineage (NCBI taxonomy): Bacteria > Pseudomonadati > Pseudomonadota > Pseudomonadota bacterium. The sequence continues at coordinate 49,767 of JACQAG010000060.1, forward strand.
CGGCGAAGTTCGGGTGCTCGTTCGGGAAGAGGTCCTGTTGCTTGAACGCGGCGGCGACCGGGAGCTGCCAGCGCTCGGCCAAGGCAAGGACGGCTGACCGCGCCTCGGGACGCGCCAAGGGTCCGCCGGCGACGACGAGCGGCCGCTCCGCCGCGGCAATGCGTCTTGCCGCCTCGTCGAGCTCCGCTTCGCTCGCTCGCGCGCGCGCCGGCGGCCGAGGCCTCGCCGTCGGCTCAGGGCTCATGTCGAGCAGCATGTCCTCGGGCAGGACCACTAGAACCGGCCCCGGCGTGCCGGCGCCGGCAAGGTGAAACGCCCATGCGACCGCCTCGCCGAGGCGCTCGCCCTCCATCACTTGGCGCACACCCTTCGCCATGTCGGCGAAGGTCTTGGCGTAGTCGACCTCCTGAAACGCCCGGCGCCCAAGATCCTTGCGCTCCACCTGGCCGACGAAGACGACCAGCGGCACCGCGTCCTGCTGGGCGGTGTGGACGGCGATCGCGGCATTGGTGGCGCCTGGGCCGCGGCTCACCATGAGCACCGCCGGCATGAAGGTGAGCTTGGCATCGGCGACCGCCATGAATCCGGCACCCCCTTCGTGCCGCGCGCTCACCACCTCGATCTCCGCGCAATCCGCCAGCGCGTCGAGGACGGCGAGATAGCTCTCGCCCGGGACGCAGAAGACGCGCCGGACGCCGTGGGCCGCCAGCGAGGCGACCAAGAGGTCGGCGGCGCGGCGGCCGGGCGGGGATGCTTCCTCATTCATGGCGATCTCTCTTGCGGATTCCGCCGGCATAGTAGTGTGATGATTCCGAAGTTCGCCCACGAACTTCGGAATCTGAATCACACTAGATTCAATAGATTAGTGGCCCGCTTGTCCCTGAAATTCGCTGACGAATTTCAAGGGCGGGACACTATGCGATTTCCTGGACTTGGCTCATGGCAATGGTCACCCTAACCGCCGGCGGCGGAATGCCGAAGACGGAGGGAAGGATGAGCCAACGCTGGAAGAACCGGCCGGAGGGATCGAACTGGGGCGAATTTGGCGCCGACGACCAGCGCGGCCGCATGAACCTGGTGACGCCGAAGAAGGTTCTGGAGGGCATCGCCGAAGTGAAGGAGGGTCGAACCTTCTGCCTCTCGCTGCCGCTCGATTATCCAGGCTCCAATGTCGTCTTCGAGATGCGGCACCCTCCCAGGATGTTCGCCACGCTCCGCGGCAAGCTCGCCAACTACAATTTCCTCGCTCGCAACCTCAACCCTGACTTCGTCGACGTGGTCTGTGACGAAGCCGTGCTCCTGCACACCCAGTATTCCACGCAATGGGACTCCTTCGCCCATATCGGCCAGGAATTCGATGCCGACGGCGACGGCAAGCCCGAGATCGTCTACTACAATGGCTGGCGCGCCGGCGATCACGTAGTCGGCGTGGAGCAGAAGCCGGGCCCGCTCGCCTGGGACAGCTTCGAGGGCGTTTCGGCGAATAAGCTCGGCATCGAGAACCTGGCGGTCTCCGGGGTTCAGGGCCGTGCCGTCATGATCGACCTCCATGCGCATTTCGGCCGCGAGCGTCGGGCGATCGGCTACGAGGAGCTCATGCGCGTCATCGCCGCCGATAAGGTCGAGATCGCGCCGGGCGACATGGTGGCGCTCTACACGGGCTTCGGCGATGTGCTCCTGGAGATGCGCCGCAAGCCCACCAAGGAAGCGATCGAGACACAGGGTGCGGGACTCGACGGACGGGATCGGCGGCTCTTGCAGTGGATCACCGACAGCGGCCTTTCGATCCTGGTCTCCGACAATATCGGGGTCGAGTATTTCCCGCCGAAGCCCGGGGGGGAGGGCAAGCATGTGCGTCTGCCCTTGCACGAGCACTGCCTGTTCAAGCTCGGGATCCATCTGGGCGAGCTGTGGTACCTCTCGGAGCTTGCCCGCTGGCTGAGAGAGCATAAGCGCAATCGCTTCCTGATGACGGCGCCGCCGCTCCGGTTGCCGGGGGCGGTCGGCTCGCCGGCGACCCCGGTTGCCACGGTCTGATGCGGTCGCAGGCGACTCCCGAGCGCCGACGTGCTCGCGCCATTGGCGCCTCGCGGCGGTCCCGCGTATCATCAAAACCCAGCTCGATCCTCATGGGTAGGCCTTGTTGACCTCTTCCTCGCGACTGCCTGAGGCCATGACCGGTGCGAGCACCGCGCGTCCGCTCGCCGATCGCAGCCCGGCCTCGCTCCGGCCGCTCCTGCAGCCGCGCTCGGTCGCCATCCTCGGTGCGTCGGCCGATCCGAGCCGCATCGGCGGCAGGCCGATTCACTATCTGAAGGATGCCGGCTTCGCCGGGCCGATCTATCCGATCAATCCCAACCGCAGCGAGATCCAGGGGCTCAAGGCCTACGCGAAGATCGAGGAGGTGCCGGGCGCGGTCGACACGGTGCTGGTGGCGGTCCCTGCCCCGATCGTGGTCGGCTTGGTCAGGGATGCGGTCGCCAGGGGCGTGCGCAGCTTCGTCATCTTCTCCTCCGGCTTCGCCGAGGCGAGTGCGGAGGGTGCGGCGTGGCAGGATGAGCTGACCCGCATTGCCGCCGAATCCGGCGCCCGGATGATCGGGCCGAACTGCCTCGGCATGTTCAACACCCAGCACCGCTATTTTGCCACCTTCAGCGGCTCGCTCGACCATGGCTACCCGAAGCCCGGTCGCATCGCCGTGGTGAGCCAGTCCGGCGCCTATGGCAGCCATATGTTCGTGCTGGCCCGCGACAAGGGGCTCGGCACCAATTATTGGCTCACTACCGGCAATGAATGCGATGTCGATGTCGCCGACGCCATCAGCTTCTTCGCCGACGATCCCGACACCGATGTGATCGTGGTCTATGTGGAGGCGATCAAGAGCCGGGAGCGCCTGTTCCAGGCCTTGGCGCGCGCCCATGAGGTCAAGAAGCCGATCGTGATCATGAAGGTCGGGCGCTCGGCCGTGGGTGCGGCGGCGGCGGCCTCGCACACCGCTTCGCTCGCCGGCTCGGATGCGGTCTATGACGCGGTGTTTCGGCAGTTCGGCGTCTACCGGGCCGAGACCACTGAAGAAATGCTGGATGTGGCCTATGCGGCGACCCGGCGCATCTATCCGAGCTCGGGCCGGCTCGGCATCGTCACCATCTCCGGCGGCGCCGGCGTGCTGATGGCCGATGCGGCCGCCGCCCATGGATTGGACGTGCCGGCGATGCCGGAGGCCGCACAGCGGCGGCTGAAGGAGATGCTTCCCTTCGCCGCCCCCCGGAACCCGGTCGACGTGACCGCGATGTTCTTCAACGACATGAGCTTGGTCACCAAGAACCTGCAGCTCATGCTGGAGGAAGGCGGCTTCGACGCGATCATCGCCTTCGTCACCTCGATCCCGCGCACCCGCGGCGTCGGCGACAAGCTGCGCCATGCCTTGAGCGAAGCGGTCAAGCCCTATCCCGGCCGGCTCCTGGTGTTGTCCATGATCGCCACGCCCGAGATCGTGCGCGAATACGAGGCCGAGGGATTCCTTGCCTTCGAGGACCCGAGCCGCGGCGTGGCGGCGATCGCGGCGCTGGTCGCCTTCGGCCGAGCCTTCGCCGCGGGCAAGGGCGCCCCGCCCCCCGCATTGCCGACATCGGCGTTGCCTGCGCCGACCGGGCCGACGGGGGAGAGCGAGGCCAAGCGCGTGCTTGCGAGCGTCGGGATCCCGGTGGTCGAGGAACGGGTGGCGACGAGTGCGGCGGCGGCGGTGGCGGCGGCCGAAGCGCTGGGATATCCCGTCGCCCTCAAGATTGCCTCCGCCGACATTCCGCATAAGACGGAGATCGGCGGCGTGCTGTTGGGGCTTGGCACGGCGGCGGAGGTCGAGTCCGGGTTCGGCACGCTTCGCGAGCGCGCGGCCTCTCGCGCCCCAACGGCCCGGATCGATGGCATCGCAGTCGCGCCGATGATCGCCGGCGGCGTCGAGACCATCCTCGGCGTCCATCGCGACGCGGCTTTCGGGCCTGTGGTCATGTTCGGGCTCGGCGGGATCTTCGTCGAGGTGCTGAAGGATGTGAGCTTCCGCGTGGCACCGTTCGGCATCGATCAGGCGCTGGCGATGATCCGCGAGGTCAAGGGATTCCCGCTCCTGGACGGCGCCCGCGGCCGCCCGAAGATGGATCTGGAGGCGTTGGCCGCCGCGCTGTCGCGTCTCTCCGTCTTCGCCGCCGCCAATGCCGAACGCATCGAATCGATCGACATCAACCCGTTTATCGTGCTGCCTCGGGGGGCCCTGGCGGTGGACGCGCTGATCATCCCGCGCGGCACTTAATCGGGTCTTTCAGGGCAAGGGGGCCCCATGGACATCGAAACCTTCCTGCGCGAGCACCGCATGGAGCGCGATCTCGCCGATGTGCAGATGCTGCGCGGGCTGCCGCGGGAGCTCGCGGCTAAGATCGCCCATGCCTGCGTCTGGCGGGTCTACCCCGCGGGCACGGTGATCCTCGCCCAAGACGATCCCACCCGCGATGTCATGTTCGTGCGCCACGGCCGGGTCCGCATATTGCAATTCACCCCATCGGGCCGTGAAATCGGCTTTGCCGAAGTGCTGTCCGGCGGCCATTTCGGCGAGATCGCCGCGATCGACGGCGGTTCGCGCTCGGCGACCGCGGTCGCGGTCGAGGATACGGTCACCGCCAATCTCGCCGGCAGCGAGTTCCTGGCGCTCCTGGGCTCGACTCCGGCGCTGACGCTCAACGTCATGCGCGCCATGGCGCGCATCATCCGCTTGACCAATCTCCGCGTGAACGAGCTGAGGGGCCTGACCGCGCCCGGCCGCGTCATCCACGAGCTGTTGCTGCTGGCGCAGAAGGCGGGCCAGGGCGCCGACCGCCGCCTGGTTCGCCTCGAGCCGGCGCCGACGCAGAGCGAGATCGCGAGCCTCGCCGGCACCACGCGCGAGACCGTGGCGCGCACTCTGAGCGACCTCGAGCATCGCGGCCTGGTGCGTCGCGGCGGCCGCAGCTTGGAGCTGCTCAGGCTCGAGGGCTTGGAGGATCTCCTGGAGGAATCGATCCAGTCGAAGTGATCAGCCCAGGGGTGATCTCGGGATCAGCCAGGGCCGATTGAAGTTATCAGCCCTGGGGTGCCGGCTTCGGCGTCTCCAAGAGGATGCCTGCGGCCACCAGGGCCTCGATCTCCGCCTGGCTGTAGCCGGCTTCGGCAAGCACCGCCCTGCCATCGGCGCCGAAACGCGGCGGCACCGAGCGCACCCGGCCGGGCGTGCGGCTCATCTTGATCGGGACCCCGGTTCCACGATAGCCGTCCTGCTCGACCGCCATCTGCCGGTGGCGCGTATGGGGGTGGTCGATCACCTCGGGGATCTCCAGCACCGGGCCGGCCGGGACGCCCTCGGCCAAGAGCCGCTCGCAGAGCGCTTTGCCGTCATGATTGGTGAGCAGCGCTTCCAGCTCGCTCTTGAGCGCCGCCCGGTTCTGATTGCGGAGCGGCACGGTCAGATAGCGAGGATCCTTAGCCAGGTCCGGCCTGCCGAGCTCGGCGCACAGCCGCTGGAACTGCCGATCGTTGCCGATGCCGAAGAACACCTCGCCGGTTCCGGTCGGGAATTTGTCGTAGGGCGCGATGTTCGGATGCGCATTGCCGATCAACCCCGGCGTCTTGCCGGAGAGGAACCAGTTGGCGGCGTGGGGATGCAGGAGGCCGACGGCGGTGTCGTAAAGGGTCACGTCGAGGAACTGTCCCTTGCCCGAACGTTGCCGCTCGAGCACGGCCATGACGATGCCGAGTGCCGCGTTGAGCCCGCTCGCCATGTCGACGATGGGAACGCCGAGCCTGGTCGCTCCCGACTCGGGCGTGCCGTTGACGCTCATCATCCCGGCCATCGCCTGCACCACCGCGTCGTAGCCGGGAAAGCCGCCGAGCGGCCCATCGGCGCCGAAGCCGCTGACCCGGCAATGGATGAGGCGCGGGAACCGCTCCCGCAAGGTCGCCTCGTAGCCGATGCCCCATTTCTCCATGGTGCCCGGCTTGAAGTTCTCGATCAGCACATCGGCCTGCTCGAGCAGCCTGAGCAGCACCGCCCGGCCTTCCGGCTTCGCCAGATCCAAGGCCATGCCGCGCTTGTTGCGGTTGACGCCGATGAAATAGCTGGCGGTGCCGTCCTTGAAGGGTGGCCCCCAGGTCCTGGTCTCGTCGCCCTGGGGCGGCTCGATCTTGATGACCGCGGCGCCGTGGTCGGCGAGCGTCATCGTGCAATAAGGTCCGCCGAGCACGCGCGACAGGTCGACGACGCGGAGGCCGGCAAGCGCGCTCTCCAGGACATGCGTTGCTGGGGATTGGTCCATCAGGCGCTTGCCGCTCTCGGTTGCTCGACCGGGAACACCCGCGCCGCGAATTCGGGATAGAAGGCGTGGAGGCTTGCCGCGACCGGCCCGCGCAGCAACCCCAGCATCGCCGCGTCCGGCGCCGGGGTCTCGGGGACCCGCTCGGCCACGTCGATGGCAAATCCGGTCTGATCCAAGACCTCCTCGACCGTGTGGCCGGGATGCACGCTCTTGAGACGGAAGCGTCGCCGCTCAGTATCGAAGGGCATCACCGCGAGGTTGGTGACCAACATCCTGGGGCCGCCGGGCCGGTAGACATTGGCAGGGCTGGTCCCGGGCGCGGAGATGAAATCCACCCGCGGCACCAGCGTGCGCCGGCTGTGCTCCTCGCGGAACAAGATGACCTTCGGCACCACGAAATACATATAGGCGGAGCCGAAGGAGCCGGGGAAGCGGCGCTTCGCCTCGGGGTATTCGCCAGTGCCGACGAGATTGATGTTCGCCTCGCCGTCGATCTGCACGCCGCCCAAAAAGAACACGTCGATGCGACCCTGGCCGGCGCAATCGAACAGCTCCCGGCCGCCATCGGTGAAGGCGTTGTGCCGGCGGCTATGGAGAATGGTCACGTGCATGCGTCCGTCGCTCGTGACCTTGGCCGCGAGCGCGGCCGCCGCCGGGATCGGCGAAGCGGCACCGACGGCGACATGACGGACACCGACGATCTCGCGTGCCAGCACCGAGGCCAGGAGCTCTTCGCTCCGGTAGCTCATGGGGTGCGGATCATGCGGCCGCGTGCCTTCATTCCGCGGCGGCGGCGCGACCGAATACCTCGCGCGCGAGATAGGCCTGGAATCCGGCTTCGCTCGCGGCCTCGGCGGCATAGGCGCGGAGATGCTCAGTGTCGGCGGGGTATTCGTCGGTGAGCCCGACCGGCCAGGCGCCGTGCCGGGCGAGCGCGATAGAGTCGACGTAGAGCGCCGGCAGGGTTCCGGCGGCGAGCCGCTCATCGTCGAAGAATGAGCCCTCGTAGCGCCGCTCGACGGTCACCAGCGTCGTCCGGCTCGCATGCGCCATGGTGGCCAGCTCCCGGCGCCGGCCGATCCACACATTGCCCTCGAGGTCGGCCATGCTCGCATGGAAGAGGGCGACATCCGGCTGGATCGCCGGCAGCAACACGATCGGATCGTCGGCGGCGAAGGGATTCTGCGAGAGCGTCCAATCCGGGCGGTGGCGAAGGATGTCCGTGCCGATGAGCCCGCGGAGCGCCATGAACGGGATGCCCTTCTCCGCCGCCTGCAGGCCGGCATGGATGGCAGGGCAGGTGGAATCGATCACCCGGAGCCGGCCCGATTGCGCCCACCGGGTGAAAGCGGGGGCCAGCCCGAGCTCGCCCAGGGTCACCGCCGCGGTCTCGATGCTGGCGACCATGCCGGCACCGATGAGGAGATCGGCTTGCAGCCCTGCCTGGGGGACGGTGATGAGGCGGAGGCCTTTGCTGCCGCGGCGCATAAGTGCCCGCGTGGCCGCCATCGGCACGCCCGAGTAGTCCGCGGGTATGGCCAGGCTCGCGCCATCGGCAATGGCGGCGACCAAGGCGTCGAGAGAAAGCGCGGCGGGGCCGGCGGCCATGACGGGCTCCAGTGGGGGAAGCGCCGACTAGGATAGGACGGGCCGGCCCATGGCACAACGCCTCGCCCTAGTGGCATACTCGATCGTCAACTACGATCGCTTCAGGGCGGATCCCGAGGTTCCGGGTGCCTATCCGGGTCTCGTCAAGGACGTCGAATGTAAACGCCATCTCAAGGTCTCGCGCTACACGAACAGCGGCTTCATGCGATTGAAGCTTGGCAAGGAACTGGAGAAGCGCAAGGTGTCGTCATACGTTTACGAGTCGCGCAAAGAAGCTGCCCGCAGCCTGCGTGGCGGCCCCTAGGCTCGCGATCGTGGAAGCTGGTCGCACGACGAGACGGCTGGCTGCCATCCTGGCTGCCGATGTCGTTGCGTACAGCCGCCTCATGAGCACGGATGAAGTGGCGACGCTGCAGTCGCTGAAGGCGCACCGCAGGGAGATCGTCAATCCCACAATCGTCAAGTATCACGGCCGCATCGTGAAGACGACTGGCGATGGCATGCTGGTAGAGTTCGCGAGCATCGTCGACGCCGTTGCCTGCGCCGTCGCCGTCCAGCGCGGCATGATCTCCCGCAATGCCGCCGTTCCCGAGGATAGACGCATCGTCTTCCGCATCGGCATCAATGTCGGCGATATCATCATTGACGGCGACGACATCTTCGGCGACGGCGTCAACGTCGCTGCGCGGCTGGAGGCTCTCTGCGAGCCCGGCGGCCTTTGTATCTCCCGATCGGCGAACGATCAGATCAGAGACAAACTTTCTCTCGCCTTCGCCGATCTGGGCGAGCAGATCGTCAAGAACATATCTCGGGCCGTCGGTGTATTCGGGCTGGCGGCAAAAGACATCGCCGCGCTCAACGACAAGCAGCTGCCTGGTGAAACTGAGGCAGACCTCGAGGCTCCCAGCACAGCATCGCAGACCGAAGAGCAGGTGATCCGATTTTGCCGCTCGAGCGATGGCGTACAGCTTGCCTACTCCGCTATCGGCTCAGGCCCACCTTTGGTCAAGACCGGCAATTGGCTGACCCACCTGGAGAAGGATCTTGCCAGCCCGATCTGGCGCCACCTCTACCGCGACCTTTCCATAGAGCACACCCTCATCCGCTACGACGCGCGCGGCAATGGGCTCTCCGATTGGGACGTCGAGGAGATTTCGTTTGAGGCCTTTGTGCGCGACCTCGAGACTGTGGTCGACGCCGCCGCGCTCGAGCGCTTTGCGCTTCTCGGCATCTCCCAGGGATGCGCGGTCTCGATAGCCTATGCCGCGCGTCATTCCGAGCGCGTGAGCCATCTCGTTCTCTACGGCGGCTACGCGCAGGGCGCGAAGAGACGACCGATGAGCGAGGCGGACAAGCAGCAGCGGGAGGCGATGCTGACCTTGGTGCGCCTGGGCTGGGGCCAGGAGAACCCGGCGTTCCGCCAGCTCTTCACCTCGCAGTTCATCCCGGAGGGTACGAAGGAGCAAGCGGACTGGTTCAACGAGCTGCAAAGAGTCTCGACTTCGCCGGAGGGCGCGGCCCGCAACATCGAAGCCAATGGGGACGTGGACGTGACGGATCTCCTATCCAAGGTCAAGGTCCCGACCCTGGTCTTGCATGCGCGCGAGGATGCTCGCGTGCCGTTTGCGGGTGGCCGCCGGATGGCTGCCGGGATCCCAGGGGCCCGCTTCGTGCCCCTGCAAAGTCGCAACCATCTCATCCTCGAGGAAGAACCCGCCTTTGCTCGCTTCATGGAAGAAGTCAGGGTATTTCTGCGGACGTAGCTTTGCCATCGGCGATCTTGAGTTTCTGCCTCGGGAGCACCTTAAGATTATGGACTTTGCCCTGCCCGAAGAGCTAATCCAGGTTCGCGACAGCGTCAGGCGGTTCATGGCGAACGAGGCCAGGGCGCCGACCGCCGCAGCGGAGGCGATGAGCCGGTTTCCCCGCGAGATCATCGCCCGCATGGGTGAAGCGGGGTTTTTCGGCGCGGCCTTTCCCGAAGCGGTCGGGGGCTCCAATCTCGGTTTCCAGGCGGTGGCGCTCATCGCCGAGGAGCTGTCGCGGGTCGAGCCGGGCTACGGCTATTGCATGAATCTGCAGGGCATGACCTGCCCGCTCACCATCTTCAACTGGGGCACGGATGCGCAGATCGGACGCTATGTGCCGGACCTCATTGCCGGCAAGCGCGTCGGCATGTTCGCGCTTAGCGAGCCCGGGGGCGGGTCCGATCCTGCCGGCGCCATGCTGACGACAGCGCGCCGTGTGGGCGAGCGCTATGTGCTCTCGGGCTCGAAGATGTGGATCACCTTCGCCGATGAGTGCGACAGCGGCATCCTCTTCGCCAAGACCGATCCGAATGCCGGCCACCGTGGCATCTCCTGCTTCATCCTGGAGCCGAAGACGCTCAAGGGCTACCGCGCCGATCCCATCGCCATGTCCGGCCTCAGCCGCGCGTTTCACACCTGCGCGGTATTCCTCGACGATGTCGAGGTGCCGGTGGAGAACCGCCTGGGTGGCGAAGGCGAGGGGTTCAAGATCGCCATGAACGCGCTTGAATACGGACGGCTCACCGTCGCCGCGCGGCTCGTCGGCCTGGCGCAGGCCTGCCTCGATGAGGCAACCCAGTATGCGAAGGAGCGGGTGATCAAAGGCAATGCCATCGGGCGCTATCAGATGGTGCAGCACCAGATCGCCGACATGACGGTCAATGTCGAGGCGGCGCGGCTCATGGTGCGTCGGCTGGCCTGGGTCATGGATCGGGGCGAAGCTTCGGGCCGGGAGGCGAGCCAGGCGAAATACTTCGCCTCGCTCGCCGCCAAGCACGCGGCCGCGGCGGCCTCGGAGATCTTCGGCGGCTATGCCCTTGCCGATGCCTATCCGATCCAGAAGTTCAAGGGCTACATCGACATGTTGAATGTCGGCGAGGGGGCGCCGGCGGTGCAGCGCATTCTCATCGCCGAGGATACCCTCGGCTACAAGGACGCCAATCGGCACGCCCTCAAGACGCGGCTGAGAACCCGCCCCAAGGCAGCAGAGTAAGGCGCCCGGTCGAGACGCCGCGTCGGAACCCGCGTGGGACAGCCGCCGGAGCCTGAAATGCCCTTGTCTTCGAGAGTGTTGCGGGAAAGAAGCGGGCGCTGTCCCAGCGTCCCAGTCCCGGGCACGCGCAGGGCGGGACAGCCATGGTTTCACGCCGATACATTCGAGGCGCGCCCGATCGTTGGTTCCCTTCCGGCATCTCGTGTCACCCGGGGCGACGCTGTGGTTTGGGACGCCGCTCCCGATCCCGGCGGGAAATAGGGGCTACAGCTCGCGCAAGGACGGCCACAGCCACCAGGGCGAGAGCGCGGCCAGGATGCAGACGAAGGACACGACGAAGCCCGTCTGATAACCGCCGGTCCAGTCGTGCAGAAATCCGCCCAGGAACGATCCGATGGCGCTGCCGAGGCCCATGCCGATGGTGAGCACGCCGAAAATGCCGCCGAGCGACGGGCCGCCGAACAGCTTTGCCGCCACGGCTGCGATCTGCGGGCCGCGCGAGCCGATGGTGAGCCCGAAGGTCAGCACATAGACGACGAGCAGCCAGGTCGCGGGGTGGCCGTCGAGCGCCGAGAGCGCGACGAGACCGATCGACGTGCAGGTATAGCTCAAGGTCAAGGCGAAGCGGCGGCCCATGCGATCGCCGAGCCAGCCGAACAGCATCTGTCCGGCGCTGGCGGCGAGCCCGGCGAAGCCGACCACCGTCGCCGCCGTCAGCGGATCGACGCCGACCCCGACCAGATAGGCGACGATCTGCACCTGCACGCCAAAGACGCCGACCGAGGTGAAGAAAAACACGAGGAAGATCGCCCACAGCATCGGTTCGCGAAGCGCCAGGCGTACGGTCCATGGCGTGGCCCCGGCGCCGGTCGAGCGGGCAGCACCCTCGGCGGCAAGCGGTCGCGGGTGGCCCCGGCTGAAGGCACGCCACGGCATGACGGCAAGCAGGAGCCCCAGTGTCAGGACGGCCAGCGCCAGCATCCGGCTGGCGAAGCGCCAGCCGCCGGCATCGATCAACATTTGCGCGACCGGCATGAGTATGAGCGTGCCGAGCCCGGTGGCGGCCCAGATCACGCCCATGGCCGAACCCATGCGGGCGCTGAACCAGCGGCCGACCAGCGCGGTGTTGGGCACGTTGCCGATGCAGGCGATGCCGAAGCCGAGTGCCGCGCCAAGGGACAGGTAGAACTGCCAGAGCGCGTTTTCCATGCTGGTCAGGAAAAAGCCGCCGGCCATGGCGAGAAGGCCCATCGCGTAGATCGTCCGAGCGCCCCAGCGGTCGAAGAGGAGGCCGACGATCGGCCCGCTCAAGCCCGCGACCAGCATCGTCACAGCATAGATGCCGGTGATCGAGGCGCGGGCCCAGCCGAACTCCTGGGTGAGCGGCAGCAAGAAAACGCCGAAAGTCTCGACCGTGCCCTTGCCGATGAGACCGAAGACAAAGCAGGTGAAGAGCACGAGGCCGGCGGTCAGCTCCGGGCGCTGGATGCCGGCCTGGGAAACCGCGCTCTGAGCGCCGCCGTCGGTCAACGGGCGGGCGCGCCGGGCGCGGCGCTTGCCGGCCCGGTCAGCCCCATGGTTCTCAGCTCTTCCATGATCATGTCTTTGTACTTGGCATCGAAATGCGTCGGAATGAACGTCTTGATCGACTGGAAAACCACGGGCTCGTAGGCATTGCCGCGGACCTGCATGATCCAGAAGCCGGTGTAGCAGGAGACCTTGCCGAAGGCCTCGTGCACCGCCACGCAGACGCCGGGGTGGAAGGGTCGGCCGGTCTTCGGGTCGTTGAGGTAGTCCTCTTCCTTCTTGGTCTCCGCGAAGGCGGGATCGACCTCGTCCAGCTGCAGCTCCAGATCATCCCCGCAGATGAAGCCATCGTCGCGCACCAGGCGCTTTGTCTCGGCGATATCGAAGGTGACGTCGGCGTAGCCATGGGCCCCATCGATGAACACGATATCGAACTGTTTGCCGGTGAGATAGGGCAAAACTTCTCGGGAGCGCCCGCGGAAGTGGTCCACCCGAACCGGCCCCGAGGCGACCGCGATGTTGTGGCGGAACACCGAATAGGCGATGTCGAGCGAAGCCGCCTGGTGCATGCCTAAGTAATGGGGCCCCTTGGCGACTTCGGCTTCCGGCAGGTAGCGCTCCCAGGGATCGATGCAGAGAATCGTGCCCTTTTCCGGCACGTGGATGCGGATCGCCTCCGCCCAGGTAAGGGCGGAAAACCCGACCCAGGAGCCGATCTCCAGCACGCGGATCGGCCTGCCCAAGTTGGCCTTGAGGATGACCGCGGTCACCATCCACAGGTGGCGCAGCATGTATCCCTGCTTGCCCGCTATGCCGTCCGGAAAGACCGGCTGGCCGGGGAACAGGATGTCCATCACCTCTCTCATGCGACCTCCGCCCGACCGTTGTTGATGACGATGGCGTCGCGCTCGAGCACACGGGCGCGGAACGAGACGACCCCGCCCTCGCGCCAGATCTCGGTGCGGATCGTCTCGCCCGGGTAAACCGGCGCGGAGAACCGCATCTGCATGGCGTTGAGCCGGGTCGGATCATAGGCGCAGGCGAGCCGGATGAGGGCATGGCCGACATGGCCGACGGTGGCGAGCCCATGCAGGATCGGCCGCGGAAAGCCGGCAGCGGCGGCAATTTTCGGCGATGCATGCAGGGGATTGGTGTCGCCGGAGAGCCGGTAGATGAGGGCCGCCTGGGGCAAGGTCGGCACATCGAGGCTCGCCTCGGCCGCCCGCTCGGGGATCGGATGCGGGCTTGGGGTGGGACCGTTCGGGCCGCCGAAGCCGCCATCGCCGCGGCAGAAGGAGGTAGAGGCGAGCGTGGCAAGATGCGTCCCGTCGGCGGCGAAGACCTTCCGCTCGCTGCAGAGAAGAGCGCCCTTGCCCGGGCCCTTGTCGAGGATGGCGGTGACTCGGGAGCGGCCGGTCAGGCGGCCTTCGACCGGGAGCGGCTGGTGGATGGTGATCGCCTGCTCGCCATGCACCACCTTCACCCAATCGACGCCGGTATCGGGCCGCTTCAGCCAGAAGCCGGGATAGGCCAGCACCACCGCCATGGTCGGCAGCGCCTGCAGTCCTTCCTCGTAGACGAAGCGGAGCTGCTGCTGGTCCATCGGGTCCTGGCCGAGGCCGACGCCCAAGGCATAGAGGATGGTGTCCTTGGCGGTGAGATCCTGGACGATTTCCGGAATCGGATAGTTCAGCAGCCGCTGATAGTCGATGGCCATGGTCGGCGCGCCTAGACCGGATCCCAGGTGAACACGTCCGCGGACACATCCAGGCGATGGAACGATGCCTTGAGCGCCGGCAGCGCGTGCTCGGCGATGGTCTCCGGCGTCCAGCCCTCGCTCCGCTGCACCGAGCGCACCGGTCTGGGCTGGCTGAACAGGAAGATCTCGTTGTTGCGCACGCCGAAGATCTGCCCGTTCACGTCCTTGGCGGCATCGGAGGCGAGGAACACCACCAGGGGCGCGATCTTGTCCGGCGTCATGCGCTTCAGCCGCTCGACCCGCGCTGCCTGCTCCGGCGTCTCGGTCGGGATCGAGCCGATCATCCGGCTCCAGGCGAAGGGCGCGATGCTGTTGGAGCGCACGTTGAAGCGCGCCATGTCGAGGGCGATCGATTTCGACAGGCCGACGATCCCGAGCTTGGCGGCGGCGTAGTTGGCTTGGCCGATATTGCCGATGAGGCCCGAGGTCGAGGTGAAATGCACGAAGGCGCCGCCGTTCTGCTCGCGAAAATGCGGGGCGGCGGCTTTGGAGACGTTGAAGCAGCCATTGAGATGCACGGCGATCACGCTCGCCCAGTCATCGTGGCTCATCCGATGGAAGATGCGGTCGCGCAGAATGCCGGCATTGTTGACGACCGCATCGATGCGCCCGAAGCCATCGAGCGCCGTCTTGACGATGCGTTCGGCGCCAGCCGGATCGGCGACGCTGTCGGTGTTGGACGCGGCTTGGCCGCCGGCGCTTCGGATGTCCTTCGCGGTGCGCTCGGCCGGGCCGGCGCTGGCGCCCGATCCGTCGACCGCGGCGCCGATGTCGTTCACCACCACCTTGGCGCCGTGGCGGCCCATCAAGAGCGCGATCTCCCGCCCGATGCCACCGCCGGCGCCGGTCACCACCACGACCTTGTCCTGCATCGTCTGTCCGCTCGCCACCCTCTGCCTCCTCTTAATATCCACCGATCGGCGCCCAGCCCGGTTGTCGGCACTTCTTCTGAAGCTACAACGTGTCTTGCGTACCCAGGATCGCCGTCACCTGGCTCGACAGCTGGCCGCCATTGCCATGCACGAGCGCCAAGGTCGCATTCTCGACCTGCCGATCCGCCGCCGTGCCGCGGAGCTGCCGCACGGCTTCGATGATGGGGAAGATCCCATACATGCCGGGATGATTGCAGGAGAGGCCGCCGCCATTGGTATTGACCGCGAGCCCGCCGCCCGGTGCGATGGCGCCGCCGGCGACGAAGCGGCCGCCCTCACCCTTGGGGCAAAAACCCAGATCCTCCAGAAAGAGGATGGTGTTGATGGTGAAGGCATCATAGAGCTGGAGAGTGTCGATGTCGGCCGGCTTGACGCCTGCCATCGCCATGGCGCGGGGACCGGACTGGGCGGCCGCGGTCACGGTGAGATCCGGCATCGCCGAGATCTGCCGATGCGTGGTGGCCGCGGCCGCGCCCAGAACATAGGCGGGCTTGGTCTTGAAATCCTTCGCCCGAGCGGCGCTGACCATGATGATGGCGCCGGCGCCGTCGGTCACCAGGCAGCAATCGCGCACCGACAAGGGATCGCAGACCATGCGCGATTGCAGCACGTCGGCGATGGTCAGCGCGTCCCGGGTGAAGGCTTCCGGATTGAGCCCGGCCCAGCCCCGCGCCGCCACCGCCACCTCCGCCAGCTGCTCGCGCGTGGTGCCGTATTGATGCATGTGCCTGGCGGCGGCCAAGGCATAGCCGACGATCGGGTTGCGCGGCTCGTAGGGCGCCTCATAGGGCTGCGGCTCGGCCCCGGAAACGAGCTTGCCGGTGGTGGTGCGCTGGTTCGATCCGTAGCAGATGAGCGCCACCTCGCAGAGTCCGGCATCGAGCGCCAGCGTCGCCGGGATCAGGTGCTCGACGAAGGAGGAGCCGCCGATCATCGTGCCGTCGATGAAGGCAGGCTTGATCCCAAGATACTCGGCGACGCTGAGCGTCGGCATGAAATGCATCGAGGTCCCGGTCAAGAGCCCATCGACTTGGCCGAGCTCGAGCCCGGCATCGGCGAGTGCCACGTGCACCGCCTCGGCCAGGAGCTCGAGCGCGCTGCGCCCCGGCGCCTCCCAGCGGGCGCTGAGGCCGATGCCGACGATCGCCGCCTTGCCGCGAAAGCCGCGCGCGGCTTTGGCTCGTCTCATCGCCCGCCCGCCGGGTCGAAGACCACGATCGGCCGATCGCCGGCGGTGATGATGCGGGCTTTGACCTTGAGGCCAATGCCGACCTCTGCGGGCTCGAGCCCCTCCACCCGGCTCATCATGCGCACGCCCTCGGCGAGATCGACGAGAGCGATGTTGTAGTCGCCGCCCGCCTCTTTGCGGCGCCGGATCACCGTGGTCGAATAGACCACGCCCTCGCCCGAAGCGGGCACCCATTCGAGATTGGGCTTGCCGGTGAAGGGCGAGAGCACCCGGGGAAAAAAGACATAACGTCCGGTGTCGCGGCAACGCTGCAGGTAGAGGCGGCCCTCGCTCAGATGCTGCAGGAACACCTGATCGGGCCCCGGCCCCTCGAAGGGCGTCGACTTATTGCCGCTCATCCGTTCCTCTTTACCCCG
Source organism: Pseudomonadota bacterium (assembly GCA_016195085.1). Taxonomy (NCBI): domain Bacteria; kingdom Pseudomonadati; phylum Pseudomonadota; species Pseudomonadota bacterium. The sequence goes on from JACQAG010000060.1 coordinate 66,557, forward strand.
CTGGCCGGGCCACTCTGTACCGCCCGGACCCGCCGGCGGCAAGCCCGGGCCCCCGGGGTCTCTCGCAGGATTCGCCGAGCCCGCCCGTATTATCGGCATGCGGCCGCCGGCGCCGCCGATCTTCTTCTCAGCAGCAAAGGACGTCTGCGAGCCATGCGAAAATACTACACCCTGCTCATTGCCGGGCTTTTGAGCCTGAGCCTCGGCGCCGGCATCGTCTTCGAGACCGCCATTGCGAATGCTCCGGTGGAACTGGCCCAAGCGCCTTCTCCGCCGCCGCCGGGGCCACGCCCGGAGCGGCCGTTGCCCGGGCGCTTCATCGAAGGCCGCATCGCCTTCCTCAAGGCCGAGCTGCACATCACCGATGCGCAGTTGCCGCTCTGGGAGCCGGTCGCCAAGGCCATGCGCGAGGCGGCCGCCAAGCGGGCCGATCTCTATCGCCAGATGCGGGCAAGCCAGGATCAGCCCTTGCACGCGCCGGAGCGGCTGGAACGGCGTGTCAGCGCGGCCCAGCAAGGCATCCAGCAGACGCAAGCCCTGCTTGCCGCCTTGACGCCGCTCTATGGCTCGATGAGCGACGAGCAGAAGGCCGCCGCCGATCTGTTGCTCGCTCCGGGCCCGATGGCGGGCGGTAGACCGCCGCACCGCGGCCCGTTCTAGCGCCCCCCGCGATCGATCGCCTCTACAGCCCCTTCAATGCCCGCTTGAGGTCGGCCTTGAGATCCGCTGGATCCTCGAGGCCGACCGAGAGCCTGAGCGTTCCCGGAGCAATACCGAGACGCAGCTTCTCCTCCGCCGGCAAGCGCTGATGCGTGGTGGTGGCGGGATGGCAGATGAGGCTCTTGGAGTCGCCGAGATTGTTCGAGATGTCGATGATCGACAGACGGTCCACCAGCCGGAAGGCGGCTTCGCGCCCGCCTTTTAGGGTGAAGGTGACGACACTGCCGAAATCGGTCATCTGCTTCTTCGCCAGCGACTGCTGGGGGTGGCTTGCAAGACCGGGATAGAGCGTCTGCCCGATCGCCTTTTCGCCTTCGAGGAAGCGGGCGATCTCGGCCGCGGCAGCGCATTGCGTTCTCAGCCGCAAGTCGAGGGTCTCCAGACCCTTCAGCATGAGCCAGGCATTGAACGGGCTCAAGCTGGGTCCGGTGTGCCTGAGGAAGGGCGCCAGCGTGTCTTCGATGAACGCCTTCCGGCCCATGACGATACCGCCCAGGCCGCGGCCCTGCCCGTCGATGTGCTTAGTTGCGGAATAGACGATGACATCGGCACCGACCTCGAGCGGCCGTTGCAGGAGGCCGGTCGCAAACACATTGTCGACGATCACCTGCGCGCCGACCTTGCGCGCGAGCTTGCCGACCGCCTCGAGGTCGATGATCTCCAGCATGGGATTGGACGGGGTCTCCAGGAACACGACCTTGGTCGGCCGGTCGAGCGCCTTCTTCCACGCCTTGAGGTCGCGTCCGTCGACCAGCACCGTCTCGATGCCCCAGCGCGGCAAGAGATCGGAGAGGATGTAGAGACAGGAGCCGAACAAGGCACGGGCGGCGACCACCCGGTCGCCCGATTTGAGCTGGCACAAGAGGCTGGCGAAGACCGCCGCCATGCCGCTCGCCGTCGAGCGGGCCGCTTCCGCGCCTTCGAGATGGCAGGCGCGCTCTTCGAAGGCGCTCACCGTCGGATTGCGGAACCGGGAATAGACGTAGCGATCGGCGGTCGGCTGCGCGAAGGCGCGCTCGGCCTCCTCGGCATCGCCATAGACGAAGCCCGAGGTCATGTACAACGCCTCGCAGGTCTCCATGTGCTGGCTGCGCTTGAGGCCGGCGCGCACCATCGCCGTCCGCGGCCGCCAGGCTTTGGTGTTCGCGCGCTCGCCGCTGCTGTCGTCCGCCATGTCGCACCTCCCGCGCCAAGCAACAAAAAACCCGACCGGTTTCGGTCGGGTTCGCTTGCCAGCGCTTCCGACCTTTTAGCGGTTTGTTTAGCGTGGTCCGCAAGCCGGCCGGCTCAAATCACCACGGAATGCTCGTTTGAATAGGCCTCCCGAGGAATCCTGTCAAGCGGGCGGCCTTTCCCCTCACTCCTTCGGCCGATATCCTCTTGGGTCCAAACACGGGGGGAGGGGTGACGGTCATGGCCGAGAAGGTGCTGCTTTCCCAGGAGGGACCCGTCGCCGTCGTCACCTTGAACGAGCCCGAGCGGCGCAACCCGCTGGCGCTCGACGGGGCAGAGCTGCTGTTCGGCTGCCTCGGCCAAGCGATGGCGAGCGAGGCCCGTGCGGTGGTGGTGACCGGCGCCGGCGGGCATTTCTGCTCCGGCGGCGACATTCGCGGCATGGCCAATTCCGAGATGATGGCCGGGCGCGAGCGTCTGGCTCTGCTGCACCGGGTCATTCGTCTCCTCATCACCGCAAGAAAGCCAGTGCTGGCGGCCGTCGAAGGTGCGGCCTTCGGCGCCGGCGTGTCCTTGGCGCTGGCGACCGACCATGTCATCGCCGCCGGCGACGCCCGCTTCTGCGCCTCATTCAACCGGGTCGGCCTCATGGCCGATCTCGGCCTCCTCTACACGCTCCCGCTTCGTGTCGGCCACGGCAAAGCCAAGGAGCTGCTGCTGTTCGGCGACGTCATCGATGCGCCCGACGCTCTGCGCATCGGCCTCATCGACCGCATGGTCGAGCCGGGCAAGGCGCTGACAACCGCGATCGAGCGCGCCACCTTGCTGGCATCCGGTCCGCCTTTGGCGATGGCGCTCACCAAAGCGGCCCTGGCGCGGGCACCCGCACCTTTGGAAGACATGTTGCAGATCGAGCTCGACGGCCAGACCCTGCTGCGCAGCACGACCGATCATGCCGAAGGGCAGAAGGCCTTCTTCGAGAAGCGCATGCCACAATTCAAGGGCAACTAAACCGAATAGCCGGCGAGATCCGCGGCGATCTGGAGTGCCACGCTCAGCCAATCCCCGGGCCCGGGCTGGCGGTAGAGCCTGAGGCTCGGATACCAGGGCGAGTCGCTGCGCTCGAGGAACCAGCGCCAATCCGGCACATGCTGCAGCATGACCCAGGCCGGCCGGCCGAGCGCGCCGGCGAGATGGGCGACCGCGGTGTCGGAGGTAATGACGAGGTCGAGGACGGCGATGGCCGCCGCGGTCTCGGCGAAATCGTCAAGCAGGGCGGTGACGTCGAAGACGCGCGGGTCCGGCTCGGGGTCCGGCATCAAGGCAGCGAAGCTTGGCCCTTCCAGGGCGAGGATCGGCTCGAACGCCGCCAAGCCAGGCGAGCGCGTGCGGTCTTCGCGGAAGGTGCGGCTGCCGCGCCAGCAAAGCCCGATGCGCGGCCGCGGCAATCGCTGGAGGCGCTCCTGCCAGCGCGCTGTCGCCTCATCGGAGACCGCGAGATACGGCGTCGTCGCCGGTATGGAATCGACCCCGGTGTCGAATACCTCGGCGAGGCTCATCAGCGGGCAATGCAAGTCGAATTGCGGCAGCTCCGTGCCGCGCGCGCGGAGATGCGCCGCGCCGGCGAGCGAGGCGAAGAGCCGTAGCAGCGCCGGGTGGCATTCCAAGACGACGCGGCCGCCGCGTGCGGCCACCATCGGGACATAGCGCGCGAACTGGATCGCGTCGCCGTGGCCCTGTTCGGCATGCAGCAGAATGCTGCGCCCCTTGAGATCCTCGCCCTGCCAGAGCGGCTCTTGCGGCTCGGGCCGGATCGGCCGGAAGGCGCGAATCCGACGGCGGAGCGCGAAGCCCGGCCATCCCCCGGCATAGTCGCCCCGCGTGAGCTGAACCAGGCTCATGTTGTAGCGCGCCTCGACCGATCCCGGCGCCAGCACGAGCGCGCGGCGATAGCATATGAGCGCTCTCTCGAATCCCGCGCACTGACGCCACGCGACCCCGCTGCCGACATGGGTCTCGGCGGCATCGGGCTCGAGCGCGATGGCGAGACGATAGTGGTGGAGCGCCGCTGGCGCCTCGCCCATTCCATAGAGAGCATTCGCCAGATTGGTTCGGGCGGCCGCGTGGAGCGGTTGCAACGCCAGCACGCGCCAGAAGGAGCGCCGGGCCATATCGGGTTGCTGCAGCTGCGACCAGAGATCGCCCAGATTGTTGGCGGCCTCGCCGTAAGCAGGCGCCAGCGCCAGTGCCCTCTGGAATGCGACGGCGGCGCCGAGGACATCGCCGTCTTCAGCGAGAACATTGCCGAGGACCAGCAGCGTTTCCTCGGCGGCGGCAAGGATTGCGTGCCCACGCCGGGCGCTGGCGACGGCAGCCTTTCGGTGTCCTGCCGCGCGCTGGGCCTCAGCCACATTGCCGTGATACCAGGCGATCGACGGCTCCAGCGCCACGGCTTGGCGCATCAATCGGAGTGCGGCTGCGCTTCGACCGCGCTGCTGCTCGAGCGTGCCCAGGAGCTGCAGGGCCTGGGCGTGCCGGGGCTGGTTCGAGAGGAGCTGGCGATAGAGCGAGGCCGCTTCGTCGAGGCGGCCCAGGCGATGCTGCCCGAGGGCGGCCTCGAGGAGACGGCGAGAGTTGGCGCCTTCGCCGCTCACGCCCGTTCGTACAGGTGCACCCCGTTGGCGTCGGTCACGCGCTTGGCTTGGTCCCGGGCGCGAAGGAGGTGCAAATGCGCCAGTGTCTCGCCGACCGCGAAGGTGGTCTGATGCAGATCGAGCTTGCGCTTGAACAGGTCCTTGGCGAGCTCGATCGCCGTCTTCTGCCGATCGAGGAGCCCCAGGAGATCGACGAGCCGCTCCTCATGGTGCTGGGCCAGCTCCGCCAGCCGCTCGCGCATGCCGAGAAACGGCTCGTTGTGGGAGGGCAGCACCGTGGTCTCTGCCGGCAAGCTCGAGAGCTTGGCGAGCGATGCCAGGAAATCGGCGAGGGGATTGGCCTCGGGCTCGGAGTTCCAGACGCTGACATTGGGCGAGATGCGCGGCAGCACCATGTCGCCGGCGATGAGCACGCCGAGCTCGGGGCAGTGGAGGCAGCAGTGCTCCGGAGCGTGCCCGGTGCCCACCACCACCTTCCAGAGGCGGCCGCCGATATCGATCTCCTCGCCCTCGTGCATTCTATGATAGGCCCGCGGCAGCGGTGTCACGCGCTTGGGATATGTGGCGCCGATCTGGCTGATCGCCTCGAGGAACTCCGGCCCGCAGCCGGCGCGCTTGTAGAAGGCGAGCATGTGATCGATCACCGGCTGGCCGGCATCCATCTGCAGGCTCCGGGCAAACAGAAATTCCGTGCGGCTCATCCACAGCTCCACGCCCCAGCGCTCCACCAGCCAGCCGGCCAAGCCGGCATGGTCGGGATGGAAATGCGTGCAGATGACCCGGCCGACCGGGCGGCCGCCGAGCTTGGTCTCGAACAGGCGCTGCCAGTAGGCCTTCGTCTCCTCGCTCGCCAGCCCGCAATCGACGATGGTCCAGCCTTCGCCGTCCTCGAGCAGCCAGAGATTGATGTGATTGAGGGCGAAGGGCAGCGGCATCCTGAGCCAGTGGATGCCGGCAGCGACCTCGATGGTCTCCGCCGGCTCCGGCCGGGCCGGAAATAGATAGGTAAGCGCAGCGGACAGGGTAGGCCTCGAGTGCGGTTATGCCGTGGCGCGGCGACTATAGGGCAGGAACGGTCGGCCAATCGAGGGCTTCGATGGTCGCAGCGCTAATTGCATCAAACGAGCGACCGGCGCCACGGGTCATTCGTTTGCGAATGCCCTTGCCGAGATGATTCAAGCGGCTCTTGGGCGTACGCGCTGGATGATCCGCGATCCGCTCTCCGCCGCGGCGACCTTGAGGTCGTAGAGGCTCTGCAGATTGAGCCAGAAGCGCGCGGTCGTGCCAAAGAAACGTGCGAGCCTGAGGGCTGAATCCGCAGTCACGCTGCGGCGACCCGCGAGGATCTGCGTGACGCGATTGGGCGGAACGTCAATCGCGGCAGCGAAGGCGCTGGCCGATAGGCCGAGCGCGCTTAGCTCCTCGCGCAGGATTTCGCCTGGATACGTCGGCGGCAGTCCGTCGCGCACGCCTTCGTCAATGGTAATCGGCGATCTCGACATCTGAGGCTCCGTTCCCGTCCCAGCGGAAGCAGATCCGCCATTGGTCATTGATGCGTATGCTGGGCCCGCATATCGCGCCGATACGCGTTACGTCAAGCGTAACGGGGTTGCTTGCCTTGCCGTTACGAGCCCTTCGGCGCCCGCATCGCCTGCCACTCGGCCTCGCTGAGATCGGAGAGATGCGAGAACATGCTGGCTCCTTGCAGCCAGCGCCCGCCATCGATGGTGATGCAGTCGCCGTTGATGTAGCCGGCTTGATCGGAGACGAGATAGGCGGCGAGATTGGCGAGCTCGCCATGCTCGCCGGCCCGCCCGATGGGGCTGGCGCTCTCCCAGCGCTTGGCCATCGACGGCGGCACCAGCCGGTCCCAGGCGCCTTTGGTCGGGAAGGCGCCGGGCGAGATCGCCACGGTGCGGATGCCCTTCGGCCCCCATTCGACCGCGAGGCTCTGGGTCAAGGCGAGCACGCCGGCCTTGGCCATGGCGCTCGGCACCACGTAGGGAGATCCGGTCCAGGCATAGGAGGCGACGATGCTAAGCACGACGCCGCCATGGCCTTCGGCGATCCAGCGCTTGCCGGCGGCAAGCGTGCAATAGGCGGTGCCGTGCAGCACGATGTTGAGGACGGAGTCGAGCGCGCGATGGGAGAGCGTCTCGGTGCGGGCGATGAAGTTGCCCGCCGCGTTGTTGACCAGCACGTCGAGCGCGCCGCCGGCAAAGGCGGCGTCCATCAGGCCGTCGACCGCATCGGGCGAGCGGATGTCGACGACGTGGGTTCTAACCTTGCGGGAGAACGCCGCTTCGAACTCCTTCGCCGTGTCGCCCAGCACCTCGGCCCGGCGGCCGCAGATCATGAGCTCGGCGCCGAGCTCCATCATGCGCCGGCCCATGGACTTGCCGAGACCGGTGCCGCCGCCGGTGATCAGCACGCGTTTTCCCTTGAGGAGATCGGATTTGAACATGGGTGTCCTCTGCTTCTGGCTCAGGCGGTGGTGCGGATGCGGCGAACGGCGTCGGTCCAGCCCTGATAGCGGCGGTCGCGTTCGGCCTCCGGCATCTCGGGATCGAAGCGGCGATCCCGCGCCCACAGCTGGGGTAGTGCCTCGAGCGAGCCGAAGAGCCCGGTCTGCAGGCCGGCGAGATAGGCCGCACCCAAGGCCGTTGTCTCGGTGACGACCGGCCGCTCCACCGGCACGCCGATGAGATCGGCCAGGCGCTGCATGGTCCAGTCATTGACGGTCATGCCGCCATCCACCCGGAGCGCCACCGGCGCCTGACCGGAATCGGCGATCATCGCACCCAGGAGGTCGCGGGTCTGGTAGCAGACGGCTTCGAGCGCCGAGCGCACGATGTCGGCGATGCCGGCATCGCGTGTCAGGCCGAGGATGGCACCACGCGCGTGCGGGTCCCAATAGGGTGCGCCGAGACCGGTGAAGGCCGGCACCAGATAGACGTTGCCGGTGCCCGGGCGTGCCCGCGCCAGCGCCTCGGATTCCCCGGCATTGGCGAGCAGGCGCAGGCCGTCGCGCAGCCACTGGATGGTCGAGCCGGCGGCGAAGATGCTGCCCTCCAGAGCGTAGGTGGAACGGCCGCCGATGCGATAGGCGATGGTGGTCAACAGCCGGTTCTTCGACGGCACGGCACGCGTCCCGGTGTTGAGCAGCATGAAGCAGCCCGTGCCATAGGTCGACTTGACCTCGCCCGGTGCCAGGCAGGTCTGGCCGACCGTGGCTGCCTGCTGGTCGCCCGCCATGCCGGCAATCGGCACCGCGGCGCCGAACAGGCTCGCATCGGTCACGCCGAAATCGGCTGCGTTGTCGAGGACCTCCGGCAGGAGCGCGCGGGGGATGCCAAAGAGCCTCAGAAGCTCATCGTCCCAGCTCGCGGTGTGGATGTCGAAGAGCATGGTGCGCGCTGCATTGGTGGCGTCCGTCGCATGGCGCTTGCCGGCGGTGAGCCGCCACAGCAGAAAGGAATCGACGGTACCGAAGGCAAGCTCGCCCCTTTCCGCCCGCGCCCTGGCACCAGGGACCTGATCGAGGATCCAGGCGATCTTGGTGGCGGAGAAATAGCTGTCGATCAGAAGGCCGGTTTTCGCCTGCACCGTAGGCCCGTTTCCTTCCTTCAGCAGGCGCTCGCAGGCAGCGGCCGTGCGGCGATCCTGCCAGACGATGGCGTTGTGGATGGGCCTGCCGGTGGACCGCTCCCAGACAATCGTCGTCTCGCGCTGGTTGGTGATGCCGATGGCGGCAAGATCGGCCGGCTCCAGCATGGCGCGGGCGAGCGCCTCATTGGCCGCGGCGATGGTGTCGCTCCAGATGTCTTCGGGGTCGTGCTCGACCCAGCCCTCGTCCGGATAGTGCTGCTTCAGCTCCTGCTGCGCGCGGGCCATCGGCGTGCCGGCGGCATCGAAGACCATGGCGCGGCTGCTGGTGGTGCCTTGATCAATGGCGAGGATCGCCTTCTTGGCCATTCGCACTTGCCCCTTCCTCACGCCTCAGTCGATTATGCGTGGAGGGTTACGGCTGAGGCAATGCATTGAGCGCTCAGGACGTCTTCGACCTCATGGTGATCGGCGGCGGCATCAACGGCGCCGGCATCGCGCGCGATGCGGTGGGCAGGGGCCTCTCCGTGCTCCTGGCCGAGCAGCACGATCTCGCCCAGGCGACCTCGTCCGCCAGCTCCAAGCTGATTCATGGCGGCCTGCGCTACCTCGAATATTACGAGTTCCGCCTGGTCCGCGAGGCGCTGAAGGAGCGCGAGGTGCTGCTGGCGATGGCCCCGCACATCATCCGCCCGCTCAGCTTCGTGCTGCCGCATGAGCCGCATCTGAGGCCGGCCTGGATGATCCGGACCGGACTTTTCCTCTACGATCATCTGGGCGGCCGCCGGCGTCTGCCGGCTTCAAGCGCGGTCGATCTCAGGCGGAGCCCGGTCGGTCGACCCCTGGCCGATCGCCTCGAGCGGGGCTTCATCTATTCCGATTGCTGGGTCGACGACGCGCGTCTCGTCGCCTTGACCGCTCGTGACGCGGCCGATCGGGGTGCCTGCATTCGCACGCGCACCAGGGTCGAAGCGGCCAAGCGCGCGGACGGGCTCTGGCGCGTGCGTCTGGCCGAGGAAAGCGGGATGAGGCAAGAGGTCACAGCACGTGGTCTCGTCAACGCCGCCGGACCGTGGGTCTCCGACATGCTCTCGCACATCGAGGGCGTGCGCAGCCAAAGCAATGTCAGGCTGATCAAGGGGAGCCACATCGTGCTCCCGCGCCTCTATGAGGGCGAGCAGGCCTACATTCTGCAAAACGACGATCGCCGCATCGTCTTCGTCATTCCCTATGAAGGGCGCTTCACGCTGGTCGGCACCACCGATGAACCCTTCCAAGGCGATCCCGCGAGCGTCCGCATCTCGGCGGCGGAGACCCAGTATCTCTGCGATGTGGTGAGCGGCCATTTCGCGCAGGCGATCGACCCCGCCGACATCGTGTGGAGCTATGCCGGCGTCCGGCCGCTGCATGACGATGCGAGGCTGAGCGCTTCGGCGGTGACGCGGGACTATGCCTTCGACGTCGATGGCGCCCCCGGCGAGCCGCCGCTTTTGTCGGTCTTCGGCGGCAAGATCACCATATATCGGCGCTTGGCCGAGCATGCGCTGGAGAAGCTGGCGCCCTTTTTCCCGCATCTGGGTCCGGCATGGACGGAAACCTCGTCCTTACCGGGCGGCGGCTTCGAGAACGCGGATTTTGTGGGCTTTCTCGACGGCTTTAGCCGCGATCATCCGTGGCTGCCCGCTTCTTTGGCCGAGCGTCTCGCCCGCTCCTACGGCACCGAGGCGGCAACGATCGTCGGTTCGGCACGGAGCCTTGCCGAGCTCGGCCGCGATTTCGGCCTGGGCTTGAGCGAGCGCGAGCTCGGCCATCTCGTTGCCCATGAATTTGCGCGCAAGGCGGAAGACGTGCTGTGGCGGCGGAGCAAGCTCGGCCTGCATCTCGGCGCCGAGGCGGCGACCGAGCTCGATGCCTGGCTGAGGGGCAGAACCGATTCGAAAACGGGAGGAGAGGCAGCATGAAAGTGGTGATCACCGGCGGCGGCGGCTTCCTCGGGCGCAAGCTCGCGCGCCGGCTGTTGGCCAAAGGCACGTTGCTGGGGCCATCGGGCAAGGAAGAGACGATCGACCGCCTGGTGCTGTTCGACGTGGTCGAGGCCCCGCCCCTGGCCGAGGGCGACAACCGGGTAGAGGCGGTTGCCGGCGACGTCTCCGACCGCGCGACCATGCGCCGCGTGATCGACGGCGACACCGCCGCCGTGTTCCATTTCGCGGGCGTGGTCAGCGCCGGCGCCGAGGCGGATTTCGATCTGGGCTACCGGGTCAATCTCGACGGCACTCTGGCCGTGCTGGAGGCGTGCCGCGCGTTGCCGAAGCCGGCGCGGCTGGTGTTCACGAGCTCGCTTGCCACCTATGGAGGAGAATGGAGCGAGGCGGTCGACGACGCGACGCCGCAGACCCCGCAGACCAGCTATGGCGCGCAGAAGACCATCGGCGAGCTCCTGGTCAACGACTATAGCCGAAAGGGGTTCGTCGACGGACGCTCGCTCAAGCTGCCGACCATCGTGGTCAGGCCCGGCAAGCCCAACAAGGCGGCGTCCACCTTCGTTTCCTCGATCATCCGCGAGCCGTTGCAGGGTCAGCGGGCGATCTGCCCGGTCGGGCGTGAGGTCAGGATGGCGATGCTCTCGCCGCGCCGCACGGTGGACGCCTTCATCCGCGCCCACGACCTGCCGGGCTCGGCCTGGGGGCCCTGGCGCTCGACCAACCTGCCGGCGATCACCGTGTCGATCGGCGAGATGGTGGACGCGCTCGGCCGCGTCGCCGGTGCCGATCCCGTCGGCCGCATCGACTGGCGGCCGGATCCGATGATCCAGAAGATGGTGGCGACCTGGCCTGGCAAGTTCGGCTGGGAGAAGGCAAAACGCCTGGGCATGCAGCCAGACGCCGACATGGATTCGATCATCCGCGCCTTCATCGAAGAGGATCTGGGCGAGCCCGCCTGAGGCGGGCGACCCTTCCGCAGCGCGGTCAATTGACCGGCGTCAGCAGCGTCTTGCCGGCCAAGAAGGCCTTGATGTTGTCGATCATCACCCGACCCATGGCGCCGCGCGTCTCATGGGTGGCGCTGGCCTGGTGGGGCGAGAGCACGACGTTCTCGGTGAGCTCGCTCAAGGCGAAGGGACGGCAGGGCTCCTTATGGAACACATCGAGCGCCGCACCCCCGAGACGGCCGGACACCAGTGCGGGAGCCAGCGCCGCCTCGTCGACCACTGAACCGCGCGACACATTGACGAGAATGCCCTTGGGCCCCAGCGCCGCCAAGACCGCGGCATTGACGATATGGCGCGTCGCCGCACCGCCGGGACAGGAGAGGATCAGGAAATCCACCTCGCGGGACATGGCGACAAGATCGGGATAGTGCCGGTAGGGCACGTCGTTCTGCGCCTGCCGGCCGTGGTAGACGACAGTGAGATTGAAGGCGGCGCAGCGCTTGGCGATCGCCTTGCCGATGCGGCCCAAGCCGACGATGCCCACGGTCTTGCCGCCGGTGAGCGAGGGCGTCAGGTCCATGTTGCCCTTGGCTTCCCAATCGCCGGAGCGAACGTAGCGGTCGGCCTTGACGACGCGGCGCGTGATCGCCAGCAGCAGGGCCAACGCCAGATCGGCGACCTCCTCGGTCAGCACATCGGGCGTGTTGGTGACGCGGATGCCGCGCTTGGTCAGCATCGGCACGTCGATCGCGTCATAGCCGACCCCGAAGCAAGCGACCAGGCCCAGCTTCGGCGCCGCGTCCAGGAGCTCGGCCGGCACCTCGTCGTGGCCGGGCGTGACGATGACCCGGCAGGCGTCGGCGACGCTGCGCGCCAGCGTCAGCTTATCCTTCGCCTTCCACAGCCGATGCAGCGTGAACTCTTCGTCCAACGTCTGCATGGTGCCGGTATAGGCGACGGGATTGTTGATGAGGAGAGGCGGTTTCTGGGTCATGGGCTGTCTTCGGGTCAAGGAGGCGGGGAGCCTGCCGGGTTGCCATGGCAACGGTCAAGTCGCTCGCTCGGCAGGTGTCCTCAAGCGGCCATGCTAAGGTCCGCTCCATGAGCAAGGAGCCTTCCGGCACGGGTCGGCTGCAGAGCCTCGATCTCTGCTGCGCGATCCCCGACAAGGATACCTACGAGCAGGAGCTGAAGCGCCTGCAGCTCAAGCTGCTCACCATCCAGCAGGCCTATGTCCGTGACGGACGGCGGGCGGTCATCGGCTTCGAGGGCTGGGATGCGGCGGGCAAGGGCGGCTCCATCAAGCGCATGACCGAGCGGCTCGATCCCCATGCCTACAAGGTCTGGCCGATCGGTCCACCCAAGCCCGAAGAGCAGGGACGGCACTGGCTCTGGCGCATCTGGGAACGCCTGCCCGAACCGGGAATCATCGCCATCTACGATCGCACATGGTACGGCCGGGTCCTGGTCGAGCGGGTCGAGGAGCTGACGCCGAAGCCGGACTGGCGGCGTGCCTACCGGGAGATCAACGATTTCGAGTACACGCTGACCGCCAATGGCGCGCGGCTGGTGAAGCTGTTCCTGCACGTCTCCCGGGCCGAGCAGAGGCAGCGTCTGATCGAGCGCATCCAGCATCCGCTGAAGCGCTATAAGATCGGCGAGCCGGACTTGCGCAACTATCGCCTGCGCAAACCCTATGAGCGGGCGATCGAGGACATGCTGGCGGAGACCGACAGCAAGCATGCGCCTTGGCACCTCATCCCGGCGGAAAAGAAGTGGTATGCGCGCATTTCTGCCTTGCGCATCGTGACCGACCGGCTTGCCAAAGGCGTCGACCTATCGCCGTCGCCCTTGGACGAGGATTTGAAGCGCGACGCCGAGCGGAGTCTCGGGGTCAAACTCGGCAAGGACGGCAGGGTGAAGGAGTAGCGCTCCGCTACATCACCGCGCCGATCTGCCAAGGCTGGAACTCGTCCTCGCCGAAGCCGAATTCCTCGCTCTTGGTGCGCTTGCCGCTCGCCACCTCGAGGATCAGCTTGAAAATGCGCTCGCCTGCCTCCTGCACGCTCTCGCTCCCGTCGATGACGGTGCCGCAATTGATGTCCATGTCGTCCGGCATGCGCTTGTAGAGCGGCGTGTTGGTGGTGAGCTTGATCGATGGCGCGGGCTTGCAGCCGAACACCGAGCCGCGCCCGGTGGTGAAGCAGATCATGTTCGATCCGGAAGCGACTTGCCCGGTCGCGGAGACCGGATCGTAGCCGGGCGAATCCATGAACACGAAGCCTCTTGTCCTGAGCGGTGCCGCGTAGTGAATCACATCGACCAGATTAGTCGTCCCACCCTTGGCCGACGCGCCGAGCGCCTTCTCCAGAATGGTGGTGAGCCCGCCGGCCTTGTTGCCGGGGGATGGGTTGTTGTCCATGGAGCCGCCGTGCTTCTCGGTATAGGCCAACCACCATTGGATGAGCTCGACCAGCTTCAAGCCCACCTCGCCGCTGACCGCGCGGCGAACCAGCATGTGCTCGGCGCCGTAGGTCTCCGGCGTCTCCGACAGGAGGACCGAGCCGCCATGGCGCACCAAGAGATCGGAGGCTGCACCCAAGGCCGGGTTGGCGGAGATGCCGGAATAGCCGTCGGAGCCGCCGCATTGCAGCCCGATGGTGATATGTGCAGCCGGAACCGTGCTGCGCATGGCTTTGTTCACCTCCGGCAGCATTTCCTTGATGCGCTCCAAGCCGACACGCACGGTGGACGCCGAACCGCCGCTGTCCTGAATGGTCATCGGATGCAGAAAGGGTCCGGGCTCCAGCTCCTCTGCCGCCAGAATGCCGCCGATCTGGTTCACCTCGCAGCCGAGCCCGATCATGAGGATACCGGCGAAGTTGGGGTGCCTTGCATAGCCGGCGATGGTGCGGCGGAGCACATCGATGCCCTCGCCGCTGGCGGCCATGCCGCAACCGGTGCCGTGCGTGAGGGCGACCACGCCGTCGACATTGGGGAAGTCCTTGAGCAAGGTCTGCTCGGCTTTCTGGGCCAGCACCTTGGAGACGTGGGCCGAGCAGTTGACCGAGCTCAGGATGCCGATGTAGTTGCGCGTGCCGACCTCGCCGTTGCGGCGCTTGAAGCCCTGAAAGGTCGCCTGGGCGGCACCGGTGAAGTACTGCGTCGGCTTCGCATCGACGCCGTGCTCGTAGGCGCGCTCAAAGATGGCGAACTCGCAGTTCTGGGTGTGCACATGCTCGCCCGGTCGGATCTCGGCCGTGGCGAAGCCGATGATCTGATTGTATTTGCGGATGGCCTCGCCCTTCTTGACGGCGCGTGTCGCAAGCTTATGGCCCGAGGGTACATGGCTGCGGGTGGCGACGGTCTCACCGGGAATGGCGGTTCCCGGCAGGATGTCCGCCCGGGCCACGACCACGTTGTCGGCGGGGTTGAGCCGGATGGTGAGCGCAGCATCGGTCGCCATGACCAGCCTCCTCGAATGCCTATCTCGTGAGACGTCTTGGTGCGAGCAGCCTGCCATGCCCGATCGTTACCGATGGACACGGGCCGCGCGCGCTTCCTAGTGTACGCCGCCCGGGGAGGGCAGGGGAGGGGGTGGTCTCCACCCCCTCCCAAAACCCACCCCCCGAGGGGAGGGTAGGGGAGGGAGTGGTCCCCACCCTCTCCAAAAAACCGCCCTCGGGGCAAGATGGTCAAGCAGAGCCCGCGGCGCGGGCACAAGGCGAGGGAGTAGAGGATGGTCGGACGGATGGCGGGAAAGATCGCGGTGATCACCGCAGCCGGGCAGGGCATGGGCAAGGCGGCGGCCGAAGCCTTTCAGCGCGAAGGCGCCATCGTGCATGCAACCGATGTCGATGCGGGCAAGCTCTCCCGCCTCGCCAAGCTGCCGAACGTGCATGTGCGGCGTCTCGATGTCTTGGATCCGGCCCAGGTGCGGGCCGCCGCCAAGGAGATCGGCGCCGTCGACGTGCTCTACAACTGCGCCGGCTACGTTCACAGCGGCACCATCCTCGACTGCGAGGAGAAGGACTTCGAGTTCTCGGTCGATCTCAACCTCCGTTCGATGTATCGGATGATTCGTGCCTTCCTGCCGGCCATGGTCGAGCGCCGCCGCGGCTCCATCATCAACATGGCCTCGGTTGCCTCTTCGATCAGGGGGCTGCCCAACCGCTTCATCTACGGCACGACCAAGGCAGCGGTCATCGGCCTCACCAAGTCGGTCGCCGCCGACACCGTGAGCAAGGGCATTCGCTGCAACGCCATCTGCCCTGGCACGATCGACACGCCGTCCTTGGAGGAGCGCATCAACACCGCTGCCGATCCACAAGCGGCGCGCCAGGCCTTCATCGCCCGCCAGCCCATGGGTCGCCTCGGCAACGCCGAGGAGATGGCCCATATCGCCGTCTATCTCGGCTCCGATGAATCCGCCTATGCGACCGGCCAGCTCTTTATCATCGATGGCGGGCTCACGATGTGAGGCGACCGCGCCCCGTGCACGGATGCGCGCGGGTAAGGCCGGCGGCGCTCATGCGATCGTGATTGATGCCGAGGCTTGGCAGTCACCTTGCCAAAGCGCGATAATTGGCCACATCGGGGGCGGATCACGAGTGCAATCACTGGTGAGGATGCTTGAGCCATGACGACCGAATCATCGCCGATGCGGCATTTGATCGCGAGCCTGATCCTTGCCGCGCTCGCGGGCTGCGCCAGCGACGGCCCTATCCGCACGGTCAATTACTCTCTCAGCCCCGAATACGCGCGCGACTATCTCCAGTGGGCGGCGGCTCCGGGGCCGGTCTGGCTGCAGCTCCGCGATGCCCCTTTCCCGGGTGCCGATGCCGCGGCGGCGGCGACGATCGCCGATGCGTCCAGCCAAATACCATCGCGGATTCGGGCCCGGTTCACCGCCAACCCCGCCGAGGCCGGCCAGCCGCAGGTGCGCGTGGTCTATACCTTCTATCCGGCTCTGAGCGTCACCTCGGCGCAAATCTGCGATGATTCGCGCATCTTGCCGCATCGCCCGCCTGGGGATCGGCTCGAGCTGATGGTGGCTTTCTGCTTCGAGCGAAACCCGGTCGCGGCCATCGGCGTCTCGGCGCCGCCGGTGGCGCCCGGCGATACGATGGCGCTCCGGCAAGTCGCCCAACGTGTCACCTTCGATCTGTTCACCGACCACCATCCGGGCAGCGACAACGCCAACCCCATACCGAGACGCGGCATGTAGCGACGACACGCAGCGTCTGCTGGTCCTTACGGTATTGCCCGCATCGACCATGGTGCTGCAATAGGCGGCACGCTACAATTACGCTGGAAGCGCGTGCCTTCTATCGCCGGATGAGGGTTGCCATGCTGTCCTATCATCGTGCGGCCTGCCTCGGTCTGGTGGCCGTCGGATTGCTGTCCTGCACCGGTTTGAGGACCATCAACTACGGCCAGCCCTATCAACCTACCTCTGCCCGTTCGTTCCTGGGATGGGCGGCGAGTGCGGGCCCGGTCTTGCTCGAAGTCCGCGACAATCCATTCCCGGTCCCGCCCCCCGTCGTCGCTTCCACCATCGCCACTGCGGCATTCGGCGTCATCCCCGGCATTCCGGCCCGATTCACGGCGGACCCCGCCGAAGCCGGCCGGCCGGAATGGCGGGTCGTCTATGATTTCAATGTGGCGCCCTCGACATCGTCCGCACAAATCTGCGACCCGAACGTCCCGGCGCGCCGGGTCGCGACAACCGACCAGCTGACCGCGCTCGTGGTGTTTTGTAACGAGACCCGTCCGATCATTGCCGCCGGCGCCTGGTCGGCGCCGATCCCGGGGTCGGAATCGCCGCTATTTCGGCAATTCGCGCGGCATTCGATGGCGACGCTGTTCGAGCCGCAATTCAACGGCAATGGCCACGACATTCCCGAGTTCCCAGCGGATTAGGCACATACGGATCGACCAGTGATGGCCGACCGCAACGTCATCGTCGCCAGTCGTTGATCCGATCGAGGGGATAGATCGGCCGCCTCACCTTGCTAAACGCGAGCCGGCCGTTGTCGGAGGTGGTGACGCCGCTGCCGTCGAGGGTGAGCGTGTGCCGGGCGAGGGGCTTGAAGCCGGCGCGCCAATGGATCCGCGACTTCAACAGCAGATACCGCTTCTTTCGCGGATCGATGCCGACCGAGGTGAACACGCCGGTATCGAACGGCTCATGGTGGTGGGAGACGACCACGATCTCGACCTTGCCGGTGTCGATGACGGCGGTGGCACCCATATGCACCCGAATGCCGGTCGCCATCGGTCCGCTGACGGTCCACTCGCCGTCGGTCAAGGCCTTGACCGTGCCGGTCACCTCGAGCGGGCGGCCGGTTTCGCCGATGGCGGGCATGTCCATCTTGCCGCCGAGCGTGAGCGTCACCCGGCGGCCGACGCCGGCCTTCTGCATGGCTTTGACGGCGTCCGGATCCCACACCGCTGCGACCGCGACGTCGGCCAGGTCCTGACGCATCACCTCGGCGATCACCGTCATCACATCCTGGGTGCCGCCGGAGGCGCAGTTGTCGGCGTGATCAAGGAGCACGATCGGGCCGTCGGTCAGCGTTTTCGCCTCGGCCACGGTCTCGGCCAAGGGGCGGTGACGGTAGATGAACTCCTCGCGCCCGGCCCAGGCAAGATCCAAGAGCCGGTCGCGGGCCCGCCGGGCTCCGGCGCGGTCGCCATCGGCGACGACCACGACCGAGGTGCCGGCATCCTTGATGTCGGCCAAGGGAAAGCCGCCGAACACGGTCGCCGCCAGAACGCCGCCCCGCTCCGCCAGACGGGCGGCTTCCTGCAGGCCGCGCATCGGCTCGTCGTCGGTGCCCTGGCGGAGGGTTTGCGACAGGAGCGGCACCTGGCCCCATGCCATCACCGGGTTCGATTTGCCGGCCATGGCATCGAGCACGATCCGTCCGACATGGCGTCCGGCCTCGTGCATGTCGATATGCGGATAGGTCTTGTAGCCGACCATGGCGGTCGCGTTCTCGACCATCGCCTGGGTCAAGTTGCAGTGGAGATCGAGGGCGACGGCGATCGGCAGGCCCGGCGCGATCTGCCGCAGCCGCTCGAGCAGCGTGCCCTCGCCATCCTCGGTGGTCTCCGACACCATTGCGCCGTGCAGATCGAGAAGCGCGCCGTCGCAGCCTTTCGCCACCGCATCGGCGATGGCATTGGTCATGTGCTCATAAGCCCGGCGCGCGACCGGGCGCGAGGGTGCCGCCTGTGCTGCGATGGGAATGACGGTCTCGGCTCCCGCCGCATCGGCCAGCTCCAGAAACGCCGCAAACGCGGTGTTGGTCCCCTGGAAGGCGCGCCTGGCCGCCTCGCCCTCGTAGGCCCCACGCTCGACGAAGCGCGACCATTCCGTCGGCACCGGCGAGAAGATGTTGGTCTCGTGCATCATCATGGCTACGACCAGGCGCATGGGCGGACGCTCCGGAGGAAGGGGCTAGTTCCAGGGGTTCACGACGGACAGGTCGAGATCCTCGAAATGACGCAGGTTCCGTGTCGCGATCGTCGCCCGGTGCGCGGCAGCGATGCCGGCGATTTGGGTGTCACGGATTTCAACCGGGCGACCCGCACGTCGCCGATCCGCGGCAATCAGCGCGGCAGCGGTCGCCGCCTGAGCATCGAAGGACAGGACACGGTCTTCGAGGTCTTGCTCCAGGATCGTCTCGAAGGCTTCTTGCAGCCGGCTCCGCGCTCTTCCATGCGGCAACAGCGCAAGCCCAAACCGGACTTCGAAGACGGTCACCGACGATGTCCAGACGGAAGCCATCGGTTGTCGGTTCAGCCAAGCGACGACGGACCGATCGGGCGTGTCGCGCATCAAGGCGGAGATCACATTGGTATCTAGGATGATCACTTGCGGAAGCGAGCCGGCTGCGGCCGCTGACCCCGAAGCTCTTCGATCTCTCCATTAAACCCAAGTCCGGCGAAACGCGAGGCGATGCGCGTGCCGAGAGGGATCCCAACGCGCTTGTCCATTGCGGCCGAAGAAAGGATTTCGCGGACCTCCTCTTCGAGACTCCGCCCATGCTTTTTGGCGCGGCGGCGGAGACGCTCCTTGACGTCGTCATCGAGCTTGCGAACCAAGAGCTGCGCCATAGGAGTGCTCCTTTGACCGTACGATATCATGATATCAATCGAGACGGCCCAAGCCAAGCTTGACCACCGGGCTGGCCATCCCGAAGGTCATCCCGCTCAAGGAGAGCTAGAACTGCTCCTCGGCGAGATCGAGGGCGGCGCTGCCGCCGGTGACCTGGCGCACCAGCGCCGGGGCTTGCGAGAGCACGTGGTCGGCGTAGAAGCGCGCCGTGGTGAGCTTGCCCTTGAGAAAGCCCGAGGCGCCGTTGGCGCCGGCGAGCTGCCGCTTGGCCGCGGTCGCGGCCCGGGCCATGGCCCAGCCGCCGGCGACGATGCCGAAGAGCCGCAAATAGGGAACGGCACCGACCGCGGCGGTGCGGACGTCGCCGGGATAGGTCGCAACCAGCCAGTCCGTCGCCTCGGCGAGCGCCGTCGCCCCGGCGCTGAGCGATTGGCCGACCGGCGCCAAGCCCTCGTCGCGTTGTCTGTCGATCGTCTCGGCGGCTCGCTCGACCTCGGCCAGGAACAGGCGCGCGGCCTCGCCGCCGTCGCGCACCACCTTGCGGCCGACGAGGTCGTTCGCCTGGATGCCGTTGGTGCCTTCGTAGATCGGCGTGATCCTGGCGTCGCGCAAGTGCTGGGCGGCACCGGTCTCTTCGATGAAGCCCATGCCGCCATGCACTTGGATGCCGGTGGAGGCGATCTCGACCGCGGTATCGCTGCACCAGGCCTTCACCACCGGCACCAGGAGATCGACCAGCGTCTGGGAGCGCGCGCGGAGAGCGCGGTCGGGATCTCGGCGCGCCCGGTCGAGCCAGGACGCGGTTTGATAGGCAAGCCCGCGCATCGCCTCGGTCTGGGATTTCATCGAGATCAGCATGCGCCGCACATCGGGATGGCGGATGATCGGCACCGGGCCGGGGCTGCCCTCGATGGCGCGGCTCTGCACGCGGACCCGGGCAAATTCCCTCGCCTGCTGATAGGCACGCTCGGCCACGCCCAGACCCTGGATGCCGACGCCGATGCGCTCGTTGTTCATCATCGTGAACATGCACTCG
The DNA here is from genome assembly GCA_016195085.1 of Pseudomonadota bacterium. Classification (NCBI taxonomy): domain Bacteria; kingdom Pseudomonadati; phylum Pseudomonadota; species Pseudomonadota bacterium. The sequence goes on from JACQAG010000060.1 coordinate 86,803, forward strand.
ATGCCGCGATTCTCGCCGCCGACGAGGGTGCCGAGCGCGCCGCCGTCGTCGCCATAGGCCAAGACGCAGGTGGGCGAGGCGTGGATGCCGAGCTTGTGCTCGAGCGACACGCAGCGCACATCGTTGCGTCGGCCCAAGCTGCCGTCGCCATTGACCAGGAATTTCGGCACGATGAAGAGCGAGATCCCGCGCGTGCCGGGCGGGGCATCGGGCGTGCGGGCGAGCACCATGTGCACGATGTTCTCGGCCATGTCGTGCTCGCCATAAGTAATGAAGATCTTCTGCCCGGTGATGCGGTAGGCGTTGCCGTCAGGCACCGCCTTGGTGCGCAAGGCGCCGAGATCGGTGCCGGCCTGCGGCTCGGTCAGGTTCATGGTCCCGGTCCACTCCCCGGAGACGAGCTTAGCGAGATAGAGCCGCTTCTGCTCCTCCGAGCCATGATGGACGAGGAGGTCGAGGGCGCCGCCGTTCAGCATCGGGCAGAGGGAGAAGCTCATATTGGCCGAGCTCCACATCTCGGCCAGCGCCGTTTGCACCATCCAGGGCAGGCCTTGGCCGCCATGCTCCGGCTCGAACGGCACGCTGTTCCAACCGCCGGCGACGAAGCCGCGATATGCCTCGGCGAAGCCCTTGGGCGTGCGCACCACGCCGTTCTCCAGGACCGAGCCCTCGCGGTCGCCCCCTTGGTTGAGCGGCGCCAGCACGCCCGAGGCAAAGCGCCCGGCCTCCTCCAGGATCTGGTCCACCAGCGCCGGCTCGGCGGCCTCGAAACCGGGGAGCGCGGCGATCTCCGACAAGCCGGCGATCTCGTTGAGGGCGAAGCGCATATCCTCGATCGGCGGCGCGTAGGGCGTCATCGTCTCACAGCACCTTGCCGGGATTCATGATGCCCTTGGGATCGAGGGCCGCCTTGATGCGGCGCATCAGGTCGAGCTCGGTTGCGCTCTTGTAGTGCTGGAGCTCCTCGCGCTTGAGGCGGCCGATGCCGTGCTCGGCCGAGATCGAGCCGCCGAACTCCACCACGCAGTCATGCACCACGCGGTTGAACTCCGCCCAGCGGGCGAGGAACGCCTTCGCATCGCCGCCCACCGGCTCGGCGACGTTGAAGTGGATATTGCCGTCGCCGACATGGCCGAAGGCGACCAGCCTTGCCTTCGGCTCGAGCTTCAGCACGCGGGCATGCGCCTCCTGCATGAACGCCGGCACGCGGGCGACCGGCACGGAGACGTCGTGCTTGATCGAAGCACCCTCCGCCTTCTGCGCCTCCGCCGCGGTCTCGCGCAGCTTCCAGAAGGCGGCGGATTGCGCTTCGCTCTGCGCGATCGTCGCATCGAGCACCAAGCCGTCCTCGGCGGCTTGGCCCAGCATCTCTTCCAGCGCATCGCCGAGCCCGATATCGTGGTCGGCGGTGGAGGTGATCTCGACCAAGGCATAGTGGCCGTAGCGCCGGGAGAGCGGATTGACGGTGCCCGGAATGTGCTTCAGCACCAGCTCCAGGACCGGCCAGGAGACCAGCTCGAAGGTGGTGACCTGATCGCCGGTGGCCGCCCTTGTGCGCGCCAACAGCTCGATCGCCGCCTCCACGTCGCGGAGTGCTACGAACGCCGTCCGGCGGTCGCGGGGTTTCGGGAACAGCTTCAGGACCGCAGCCGTGATGATGCCGAGCGTGCCTTCGGCGCCGACGAAGAGCTGCTTCAGATCGAAGCCGGTATTGTCCTTGCGCAGCGAGCGCAGCCCGTCCCAGATGCTGCCGTCGGGCAACACCACCTCGAGGCCGAGCACCAGCTCGCGGGCATTGCCGTAGCGCAAGACCGCGGTGCCGCCGGCATTGGTCGACAGATTGCCGCCGATCTGGCAGCTGCCCTCGGCGCCGAGGCTCAAGGGGAAGAACCGGTCGGCATCCGCGGCGCGGCGCTGGATGTCGGCGAGCACGCAGCCGGCCTCGACCGTGATCGTGTAGTTGAGCGGGTCGATCGCTCGGACCCGATTGAGACGTCCCAGGCTCAAGACGATCGCCGCCCCGTCCTCATAGGGTGTGGCACCGCCGCACATGCCGGTATTGCCACCCTGGGGTACCACCGGGGTGCCGGTCTCGGCCGCGATGCGCATCACCTCGGCCACCTCGGCCACGGTGCCGGGGCGGACCACCATGGATGTCCGGCCGTGCCAAAGCCCACGCCAATCGGTGAGATAGGGCTCGATCTCATCCGCGCCGACGAGGCAGGCCTTGTCGCCGACGGCGCGGCGGATGCGCTCGAGCGTACTCGGATCCGGCGAAGCGCGGTTTCGGATGGCGGTGGCCATGCGTCACTCCTCGGCTCTTCATGTATCGCCTTCCGACAGGCCCGGCAAGCCGCGCCCCCGGCCCAATCCCGGGAGACCGTCAGCGCGGTGCCGCGGCGCGCTCCAGGCGGTCGTTGATGGCAAGCCCAAGCCCCATATTGGGGATCGGCATGACCGCGATCCTCGTGAAGTCCGGCCGATCGAGCCGGCGCAGATAGGCGAAGAGATTGGCGGCCGCCTCGACCAGATCGCCCTTGGGGCTGAGGTTGAGGGTGGCGGCCGCTCCCGCCGGCACGCTCCCGCCGAAGGCTAAGAGCGCCTCCTCGGCGCCGACGTCGATCGCATTCAGCCGCACCAGGAGACCGGGCGCGTAGTGGCTCATGAGCTGCCCCGGCGATCGGATCGGATCGCCCTCCGCCGCGTCTTCCAGGGGCCCGATCAGGGCGGCGATCTCCTCGGCCGCGATGCCGCCGGGGCGGAGCAGCGCGGCCTTCTCCCGGGAGAGGTCGAGCACGGTCGATTCCACGCCGATGCGGCACGGGCCCGCATCCAGGATCATCGCGACCTTGTCACTGAGCTCGTTGGCCACGTCAGCGGCGGTGGTCGGGCTGAGCTTGCCTGATATGTTGGCGCTGGGGGCGACGATCGGCCGGCCGGCGGCGCGGATCAGCGCCCGGGCAACGTCATGTGCCGGCACCCGAACCGCCACCGTGTCGAGGCCGGCCGAGGCAAGCAGGCTCACCCCACATTCGGGCGTCCGCGGCAGGACCAGGGTCAGCGGGCCCGGCCAGAATCGCTGGGCCAGGCGATCGGCGGTGTCGGTGAAGTGGGCGATCTTGCGGGCGTCGTCCACTGCGGCCACATGCGCGATCAGCGGGTTGAAGCTCGGACGCGCCTTTGCCGCATAGAGGCGGGCGACGGCGGCATCGCTGGTGGCGTCGGCACCGACGCCATAAACCGTCTCCGTCGGAAAGGCGACGAGCCGCCCCTCGCGAAGCGCGAACGCAGCCGCCTCGATGGCCTTCGCGTTGGCGGGAACGGGCGCAGTCATCGGCGTGTTCGGCCGGGCGCCGCCCTGCCCCCTCCGGCCCGGCGAGGCCGTGCTTGTGCTGTCTCTTCGCTGCGGTGCACAATCAATCCTAATTGGACGAGGTGAGCGATGGCGGCACGGGTCATCACGGTGGCGCAACAGAAGGGCGGGGCGGGCAAGACGACGCTCGTCGCCCATCTTGCGGTCGCCTGGGCCGTCGCCGGCAAGCGGGTGGCGATCGTGGATATCGACCCGCAAGCAAGCCTGACCAAATGGTATGCCGAGCGCGCGAGAGTCGCCAAGGCGGTGCCGATCGAGCTGCGCTGCATCGCCGGCTGGCGCTTGGCGGCGGAGATCGATCGCCTCAGGCCGGACTTCGATGTGGTGATCATCGATAGCCCGCCCCACGCCGAGACCGAGGCGCGCATCGCGGTCCGCGCGGCCGATCTCCTGGTCGTGCCGGTGCAGCCGAGCCCAATGGATTTCTGGGCGACGAAGGTGACCCTCGATCTCGCCCGCGGCGAGAAGTGCCCGGCGCTGTTGGTGTTGAACCGCTTGCCGGCGCGCGGCAATCTGGCCGACGCCATGCGCGCGAAGATGGCCGAGCTGGATACGCCGCTGGCGACCAGCAGCATCGGCAATCGCGTGGCCTTGGCGGCAAGCTTGCTCGAAGGGCGCGGCATCGTCGAGTCGTCCGCCTCCAGCACGGCGGCAACCGAGATCGGAGCGCTTGCCGAGGAGGTGTTCACCCGGGCGGCCGGCCGCGGGCAATGAAGCCGGGATTCTCGAAGCCGCGTTTGCCATAGCGAAACTTCGAGCCGTCGAGCTCGGTCATGCTGCCGCCGGCGGCCTCGACGATGGCATGCCCGGCCGCCGTATCCCACTCCATGGTGCGCCCGAAGCGCGGATAGAGATCGGCCTCGCCGGCCGCCAGAATGCAGAATTTGACGGCGCTGCCGGAGCGCTTGATCTCCATCACCTGGTATTGGGCCAAGAGCGCATCCAGGCGCGGGCTCGGATGCGAGCGGCTGGCGATCACGGTCAAGCCCTCGGGCGGTGCTGCCCGGCAGGCGATCGGCGTCCTCTTGCCGCCGGCATCCTCGAGGAACGCCGAACCAGGACCAGCACCGGCGTAGGTCAGGCCCGTGACCGGCACGTGGATCACGCCCAAGGCCGGCGTATCGCCGGCAATTAGGCCGATATTGACGGTGAATTCGCCGTTGCGCTTGACGAACTCCTTGGTGCCGTCGAGGGGATCGACGAGCCAGAAGCGGCCGCCGGCAATGTCGGTGACGATGCCCGCCGCCACCTCTTCCTCCGCCACCGTCGGAATCTCCGGGGTAAGGCGGCGCAAGGCATCGAGAATGATCGCCTCGGCCGCACCGTCGGCCACCGTGACCGGCGAGTCGTCGGTCTTGCGCGCGACCGCGAAGTCGCCGGCATAGTGCTTGAGGATCTCGCTTCCGGCGCGCCGCGCGATGTGGACGATCTCCGGCACGAGACGGGCGTAGTCCGTCATGCCATGCCTCTGCGGCGATCGGCCGACGTACCCAGTGCCAAGGCCACGGCGGATGGGTCCCCTTGGATGGCCGTGCCTACTCGGCTGCCTGTTTCAGGCCGCCATTGATCGCCGCCCACACCTTCTGCGGCGTCGCCGGCATGTCGATGTGCTTCACCCCATGGGGCTGGAGCGCATCGATGAGCGCGTTGATCACCGTGGGCGGCGCACCGATGGCGCCGGCCTCGCCGCAGCCCTTGAGGCCGAGCGGGTTGGTCCGGCATTTGACCGGGTGCATGTCGAAGCTGATCGGCGGGATGTTGGTGGCCCTGGGCATGCAGTAATCCATGAACGAGCCCGTCAGCAGCTGACCGGACTCGGCATCATAGGTGCAGCCTTCCAGCAGCGCTTGGCCCAGCCCCTGGGCGATGCCGCCATGGACCTGGCCCTGCACCAGCATCGGATTCAGGACGGTGCCGAAATCGTCGACGATGGTGTAGCGATCGACGCTGACGATGCCGGTCAGCGGGTCGACCTCGACCTCGGCGATATGGCAGCCATTGGGGTATGTCGATGCCGGCGGCGTGAAGGTGTTGGCGGCATCGAGACCCGGATCCATGCCCGGCGGCCGCTTCTTCGCATCCTTGGCGGCGGCGGCCGCCTCGAACACGCTCATCGAGCGATCGGTGCCGGAGATGACGAACCGGCCATCGTCGAATACGATGTCGGACTCGGCCGCTTCCAGGACATGGGCGGCGATCTTCTTGCCTTTCTCGATCACTTTGGTGACGGCACCGGAGAGCGAGACCCCGCCCACCGGCAGCGAGCGGGAGCCGCCGGTGCCGCTGCCGCTTTCCACCGTCTGGGTGTCGCCTTGGATGACGCGCACCTTGTCGATGTCGACGCCAAGCCCGTCGGCGACGAGCTGCGCATAGGCAGTCTCATGGCCCTGGCCGTTGGATTGGGTTCCGATCCTGACGATGATGGTACCGGCCGGATCGACCTCGATCCAGGCCGACTCCGGGCCGCCGCCGCCGCAGGCTTCCACGTAAGTCGCCATGCCGATGCCGCGGAGCTTGCCCTTGCGCTCGGAGTCCGCCTTGCGTTTGGCGGCACCCTCCCAGTCGGCGCGCTGCATGCATTTTTCCATGGCGGCGGCGAATTCGCCGGAGTCGTAGGTTTCGCCCAAGGCGGTGGTGAACGGCATTGCCGAAGGCTGGATGAAGTTGCGCCGCCTGATCTCGGCCGGGCTCAAGCCGAGCTCGCGCGCCGCCAAATCCACGAGCCGCTCGACCAAGTATGCCGCTTCGGGGCGGCCGGCGCCGCGATAGGCGTCGACCGGCACGGTATGGGTGAAGACGCCGCGGATATGGGCGTGAATGGCGGGAGTCGAATAGAGCCCGGCCAGCATGCCGGTACCCGCCAGCGTCGGGATGAAGGGTCCGTAATTCGAGAGATAGGCGCCGAGATTGGCGATGGTGGAGACCTTGAGCGCCAGGAACTTGCCGTCCTTGTCGAGGGCAAGCTCGGCCTTGCTCACATGGTCGCGGCCTTGCGTATCGGAGAGGAAGGCGTCCGCCCGCTCGCAGGTCCATTTGATCGGCCGGCCGAATCGCTTCGCCGCCCAGGTCACCAGCGCGTGCTCGCGGTAGAGGAACAGCTTCATGCCGAAGCCGCCGCCGACATCGGGCGTGACCACGCGGATCGTCGCCGGCTTGACCTTGAGCACGGATTCGCCGAGCAGGCCCTGGACCGTGTGGGAGCCCTGGGAGGAGGTGTAGAGGGTGTATTGGCCGGTTGTGGCGTCATAGGCGCCGATGGCACCCCTCGGCTCCATCGAGTTCACCACCACCCGGTTGTTGACGAGCTCGATCCGGCTCACATGATGTGCCTTCTTGAAGGCGGAATCGGCCGCCTTCTCGTTGCCGAGCTCCCAGTCGAACACCAGATTGTTCTTGGCCTGAGGCCACACCGAGGCGGCACCCGGCGCCAGCGCGCCGGCGGTGTCGGCGACCGCCGGCTGCTCCTGCCAGTCGATGTCGATGAGCTCGGCGGCATCGCGGGCCTGGGCCAGGCTCTCGGCGACGACGACGGCCACCGCGTCGCCGACATGGCGCACGGCATCGCTGGCAAGCACGGGATAAGGCGGCGAATAGGACATGCTGCCGTCGCGATTGGTGACCGGCGCCTTGCAGGGAATGTCGCCGAGCCCGTCCTTGAGCGCGTCGGCGCCGATCAGGACGCCGGCCACTCCCGGCATCTTTGCGGCCTTGGCGGTGTCCTTGATCGTGAACGAGGCGTGCGCGTGCGGCGAACGCACCACATAGAGATGGGCTTGGCCCGGCAGATTGATGTCGTCGGTATAGCGACCCTGTCCGGTCAGGAACCGGCTATCTTCCTTGCGTTTGATCGATTGACCGAAACCGAACTTTCCCATAACCGCGTGACCCATTGCGAATGATGCGAGCGTGTGACGTCGATCATAGGGTGCGTCATGGCCCCGGACCAGTGGGTCGGTCGGGCGCCGATACGGGAGCGATGATTGCATGTGCGGTCGCTATAGCCTGATCACGCCGACCGAGGCGCTGCGCCAGCTGATGGCGTTCATGGATCTGCTCAATCTGGAACCGCGCTACAATGTGGCGCCGACGCAGATGATGCCCGTGGTGCGCCCGGAAGAAGGTGGTCGCCGCCGGCTGGTGCTGCTGCGCTGGGGATTGATCCCGTCCTGGGCGAAGGACGCGACCATTGGCGCCAAATGCATCAATGCCCGCACCGAGTCGGTGGCCGAGAAGCCGGCGTTCCGCACCGCCTTGCGCCAGCGTCGCTGCCTGGTGCTGGCGGACGGATATTATGAGTGGCGACAGGAAGGCAAGGCGAAGCAGCCCTACCGCATCGTGCTCAAGGCCGGCGGCCCCTTCGCCATCGCCGGCATCTGGGAAGGCTGGCGTTCGCCCGCGGGCGAGCCGATCGAGAGCTTCGCCCTCATCACCACCGTCGCCGGCGAGGACATCGCCCATATCCACGATCGCATGCCGGTGATCCTGGCACCCGAGGACTATGCGCTCTGGCTCGATCCCGATCCGGCGCAGCTGCCGCGCCAGCTCGAGCTCTTGCGCCCGAGCCCGAAGGGCCTCATCTCGGCCTACGCGGTCTCGATGCGGGTCAATTTCGTGCGCAATGACGATGAAGAGTGCATTCGGCCGGCCGCGCCGGCGGCGCCGACGCTGTTCTGAGGCTACCAGCGCTGGCGCAGCGCCAACAGGGCTTCGGCCTGGGCGCGGTCGAGGGGGCGGGCGAAGAGGTAGCCTTGCGCGAATTCGCAATCGAGCGCGCGGAGCTGGGCTACCTGCTCCGCCGTCTCCACCCCTTCGGCGACCACGTCCATGTCCAGATTGTGGGCGAGCAGCACGATCGAGCGCACGATCTCCAGATTGCCGCGGTCATGCACCATGTTGGCGACGAACGACTGATCGATCTTGAGGGTATCGATCGGGAAGGTGTGGAGGTAGCTGAGCGATGAATAGCCGGTGCCGAAATCGTCGAGCGACAGGCGGATGTCGAGCGCCTTCAGCTGGTTCAGGATCTCGCGGGCGCGGTTGGTGTTCTGCATGAGGGCGGTCTCGGTGAGCTCCAGCTTCAGATGCTCGGCCTTCCAGCCCGACCGGCTCAAGGTTTCCACCACGTCGCCCACCAGGTCGATCTGGTTGAACTGCCGGATCGACAGGTTGACGCTCACCGTCAGCGGCGGATTGCTGGGAAAACGCTGCTGCCATTCCTGCATGCGGGCGCAGGCCTCGCTCAAGACCCAGGCGCCGAGATCGACGATGAGCCCGGTCTCCTCGGCCACCGGCACGAACTCGGCGGGCGACAGCAGGCCGCGCTGCGGGTGCTGCCAGCGCAAGAGCGCTTCGAAGCCGGCGACCCGTCCGGTCTCGAGGGAGACGATCGGCTGGTAATGCAGCACCAGCTCCTGGCGCTCGATCGCGCGGCGGAGGTCGGTATCGAGGGTCAAGAGCTTGATCGCGTGCGTGTGCAGGCTCGGATCGAACAGCTCGGCCCTGGCCTTGCCCAAGGACTTGGCGCGGTACATGGCGAGCTCGGCGTCCCTCAGCATGTCCTCCGCCCGCTCATACTTGTCGACGCTGTGGGCGATGCCGATCGATCCGGTGGTGACGATGTCGTGGCTGTCGATGCGCACGGGGAGCGCCAGCGCGCCGAGGAGCGTTTCGGCGGCCCGTCGCGCCTCCTCGGGCGAGTGCGCCTCCTCGAGCAGGACCGCGAACTCGTCGCCGCCGAGACGGGCGACCGTGTCGCCGAGGCCGACGCTCGACTGCAGGCGGAGCGCAATGGCCGCCAACAGCTCGTCGCCGCGCCGGTGGCCGAGGCTGTCGTTGACGACCTTGAAGCGGTCGAGATCGAGGCAAAGCAGCGCAAAGCCGGTGCCGCCATGGCGATGGCTGCGGGCAATGGCCTGCGCCAGGCGGTCGACGAGGAGGGCCCGGTTCGGCAGCTTGGTCAAGGCGTCGTGGAGCGCCTCGTGGATCGCCTGCTCCTCGGCCCGCTTGCGCGCGGTGATGTCGGTCAAGGATCCGGCAATGCGGTAGGCGCGGCCTTCGGCGTCGCGCACCGCCAGACCCCGCACCAGGACCCAGAGATAGCTGTCATTCATGTGGCGCAGGCGATGCTCGGACTCGAAATGCGGCACGCGGCCCACCAGGTGGCTGTCGAGCTGGGCGGTGACCCGCTCCACGTCTTCGGCATGGATGCGGTCGATCCATTCTCCCGACTTGTCGCCGATGTCTTCCTCGGCATATCCCAGGATCTGCTTCCAGCGGCTGGAGAAAAACACGCGCTCGGTCATGAGATCCCAGTCCCACAACCCGTCATTGGCGCCGCGCGCGGCGAGCGCGTAGCGCTCTTCGCTGGCCTTGAGCTGCGCCGCGGTGGTCACGTCGGAGAGGACCAGCGTGGTGCCGCCGCCCGGCAGGCCCTTGCTGACAATCTCGAGGATGCGCCCGCCCGGGGTCAGGTGCTCGCGCGGGCCCCCCTCGCCCGTCCCGAGCTTGCCCGCGAGCCAATGGCCGAGCTGGGAAGGATCGCCAGGCCCGAGATCGCCCCGTTCGGCAAGATGCATAGCCAACTGCGGCAGCTCGACCCCGTCCTGGGCCATGGTTTCCGGCTCGAGCTCCAGAAGCTCGGAGAACCGCCGGTTGCAGGCGATGAGATGCCCGGAGGCGTCGAAAGCCGCCACGCCCTGGCTGAGACCGTCGAGCGCCGCGCGGAGCGTCGCTTCAGGTCCGCCATCATCCATATGGGCGGAAGCAGGACGACGAAGCGTCATCGAGGAGCCTTGATCGGGACCGGCCGAATGTAGCGACGGCGAGGCCTTCTGTCACGCCGGCCCTCGCCTCAAGGCTTAACGCGGAGCCTCACTGCGCGGCCACCGCGATGGCGGAGGCGAGCTGGCGGGAAACCAGCTGAGCGTAGAGCCCGCCCTTCGCCAAGAGGGTCTCGTGCGTGCCGGTCTCGGCCACGCGCCCCTCGTCCAGGACCACGATCAGATGCGCATCGCGCACCGTCGAGAGGCGATGGGCGATGACGATCGTGGTCCGGTCGGTCTGCAGCCGGTCAAGCGCGCTGCGGACTGCCTGCTCGTTGAGCGCGTCCAGATGCGAGGTGGCCTCGTCCAGGATCAGGACCGGGGCATCCTTGAGGAAGGCGCGGGCGATGGCGACGCGTTGGCGTTGGCCGCCCGACAGGCTGGTTCCGCGCTCGCCCACGCGCGCATCGAGACCCTCGGGAAGCGCTTCGAGGAGATCGCCGAGCGAGGCGTGCTCGACCGCTTGGCGGAGCTCGGCTTCGCTGGCCTCTGGTCGTGCGATGAGGATGTTGTTCCTGAGCGAGTCGTTGAAGAGATAGGTGTCTTGCGCGACGAGCGCGATCAACCGGCGCAGATCGTCGAGCCGGAATCGGCGGAGATCGGCACCGTTCAAGCTGATTCGACCTTCGTCCGGGTCCCAGAAGCGCATCAGGAGCTGCGCCGTTGTGGTCTTTCCCGCACCCGAGGTGCCGACCAGCGCCAGGGTCTTGCCGGCGGGAATGGCGAAGCTGACCCGGCTGAGGGCCTGCCGGTTCTGTCCGGGATAGGCGAAGCTAACGCCTTCGAGCGCAATCGCGGCGAGCCGCCCTTGCGCGGGCACGCCTGGCCCGTCGGTCACCGGCACGGGCTCGTTCGCCAGCCCGTAGAGGCGCCTGGTGGCACCCAGAGTGTCGGCGAGCTGCCGGCCGATCTGGGCAATCTCGGAGACCGGCAGAAAGGCCGCCATCGCCAACAGCGTCAGCAGGGGCAGGACCCCGGCGTCGATCCGCCCGCCGGTAGCAAGGAAGGCGCCGGTCGCCACCACGGCGAGGCCGCCGAGCCCGGTGAACACCTCCAGCAGGCTGTGCTGCAAGGTCAGCTCGCGATAGAACGGCAGGCGGAGCTCGATGTAGCGCTCCGAGAGCGCGTCCAGCCGCCGGCCGCGCGCGTCCTCCTGCTGGAAGGCGACGATCTCGGCCAGCCCCTGGACCGAATCGACGGCGAAGGCGCCGAGCTCGCCCGCCGCCTCGCGCGCCTCGGATCCCAGGCGATCCACGCGCTTGCGCATCAGCAGCGGGCTCAATCCGACCGCCAGCAGAAAAGGCACGAGCGCCAGCGCCATCCATGGGCTGACCGAACCCAGGACCGCCAGCACCATCGCCGGGATCAGGATGGCGACGAAGGCCGGCGCCACGGTGTGGGCGAAAAAATACTCGACCAGCTCGATGTCGTGTGTCGCCAGCGCCAAGAGATCGCCGGTCCGGCGCCGCACCAGATAGGCCGGGGCCAACGCGTCGAGCTTGCGGAACGCGTCGATCCGCATCTCCGCCAACAGGCGAAACGCGATGTCATGAGCCAACCACGACTCGAGCCAATGCATGACGCCCGAGAGCGGGGCCAGCACGGCGAGCGCCCAGAGCCAGGGTAGGTAAGGCTGGCCGTTCTTGAGCGCCAGCACCACGAGCGCGCTGACGGCGCCGACGCCGATGAAGGCGAGCACGCGCAGCACGCCCAAAATGAAAGTGACGGCGAGCCGGCCGCGCCAGGGCAGGATCACCTTCATGAGCTCGGCGACGAGCTGATACCAGCTCAGCCCCTCGGCCTTGATGATGCCCTCGGTCACCGGCTTGATCGCCCCGCCCGGCACGTCGGCAATGCTCTCGACCGCGCGCGCCGTGGTCGCCGCACCTGTTTTGGCGGAATGCGCCGACTCGCGGGTTTGCTCCGCCATCAGCCGGGCGTAGACCCCACCCCTCTGCATCAGCTCCTCGTGCCGGCCGCTGTCGACGACGCGACCTTGATCCAGCACCAGGATCCGATCGCAATCGATCACGCTGGAGAGCCGGTGCGCCAGGATCAGCGTCGTCCGTCCGCGCATGAGCCGGTCGAGGGCCGCCTGAATCACCGCCTCGTTTTCGGCGTCGACCGCCGACAAGGCCTCGTCCAGCACTAGAATCGGCGTGTCGCGGAGCAGTGCGCGGGCGATGGCGACGCGCTGGCGCTGACCGCCGGAGAGCTTGATGCCCTTCTCGCCGACCACCGTCTGGTAGCCCTCAGGCAGCGTCATGACGAAGTCATGGATATTGGCCGCCCGCGCCGCCGCCTCGATATCCGCGTGGCTGGCATCGGGCCGGCCGAGGCGGATGTTCTCTTCGACCGTGCCATGAAAGAGGAAGGTATCCTGGTTGACGACGGAGATCATCGAGCGGATCTCGGCAAAGGACAGGCGGCGGAGATCGTAGCCGCCGATCCGAATTCGACCCTGGTCCGGATCGTAGAACCTGAGCAGGAGACGCACGATCGATGACTTGCCGCCCCCCGAAGGGCCGACGAGGCCGATCCGTTCGCCTTGGGCCACGCGGAATTCGAGGCGGTCGTGGACCACCCGGCCCTGGCTGGAATAGGCGAAGCGCACGCCTTCGAAAGCGATGCTGGGCTCGAGCGGCCGCTCCAGGCCCTGCGTCGGCGCGTCGGCCACCGCCGGATGGTCGTCGAGGATCTGATAGATGCCGTGCGCGGCCGACATGCCGACCATGCCCTGGTGCAGCACGGTCCGGAGCTCGCGCATCGGTCGGAAGATCTCGGCACCCAGCATCAGGATGATAAGGAGCTGGGTCAGCTCCATGGCGCCCGCCTCGACGCGAAAGGCGCCCACTGCGAGCGCGGCGGCGGCGCCCGAGGCGATCGCGGTGTCGGTGATGCCGCGGGCGAGAGCGTTGGTGGCGAGCACCCACATGGTGCGCCGGAACAGATCGCGGGCCTCGTGCTCGAGCCTGTCGGCGCGCGCCTTGCTCTGCCCGAAGGCCTTCAAGGTGACGAGGCCCTGGATCGAATCGAGGAACTCGGCCGCGAATCCGGCATAGGCCTTCTGCCGCTGGCGGGCGTTGGCGCTATCCCAGCGGTGCCAGAGTGCGGGAGCGAACAAGGCCACCAGTGCGAATAGGAACATCACCATTGCCACCGGCAGATCGATCCAGGCGACGGCGGCGAAGATCAGGATCGGCGTCATCAGGGCGATGAGGAACTGCGGCAGGAATTGGCCGAAATAGGTCTCGAGCTGCTCGACCCCATCGGTCATCGACAAGGTGAGCGCGCCCGAGCGCTGCCGGCTGACGGTGCCGGGACCAAGCGCGGCGATCTTGTCGTAGATGGTCCGGCGCAACCGCTTCTGAACGCCGGCGGCGGTTTCATGGGCGATCATGGTGCGCCAATGCTCGAAGACGCCGCGCAATCCCATGACCAGGGCGACGGCCGCCACCGGCAGCGCCAGGTCCGCGAGATCGCTGCCGGCGAACACGCGGCCGATCAGCCAGCCCAGCAGCCCGAGCCGCGCCACGCCGAAGCCGACGGCCAAGAGGCCGATGGCGACCGCCCAGAGGATGCGAAGCCGGATGCCTCGGGTGAAGCTCCACAGACGCGGCTCGAAATGCATGACTTATCTCCGGCTCCGAGGCTTACAGGGCGTTCGCGTGCCTCGGACGGGGCGACGATCCGACAATCGCCCGAGTTGCGCTACGGCAAAGGATAGTCTGGATGCCAGCGTTCAGCGCTCGACAATATAGAAGATTGTTCGTACATTTTTGTACGGAAGATAACCAGAGCTCGCCGATGATCGCCGATTGGAACGACTTCCGTGTGTTCTTGACGCTCGCCGGGGAAGGCAAGCTCACCGCCGCGGCGCGTCGGCTCGAGGTCAGCCATCCGACCGTGGCCCGCCGCATCAAAGCCCTCGAAGATACGATCGGGGCGAAGCTCTTCGACCGCCTGCCCGATCGTTTCGTTCTGACCGCCGCGGGCGAGGAGCTCATGGCCGATGCTCAGGCGATGGAGCGCGCCGCCGAATCAATCCACCGCCGCAGCGCCGGCCTTAATGACACCGCCCGTGGCGTCGTGCGCCTGTCTGCGGGCGAGGCCATGGCCGGCTTCATCGCCGGCCACTTGCCGCGTCTTCGATCGGGTTTGCAATGCGTCGAGCTCGAGCTGGTGGCGAGCCACCAGCTCGCCAATCTGTCGCGCCGCGAGGCCGATCTCCTCATTCGCGAAGAGGTGCCGGATCTCGCCAGCATCGTGACGCGCCGTCTCGGGCGCGTCGCCTATGCCGTCTACGGCGGTCCGCATCTCAATGTCGGCGACGCCACTCGAGAAGCGCTTCGCCGTCTGCCCTGGGTCGGCTTCGACGATGATCACAACTACATGCCGGGCCAAGCTTGGGTGCTCGATCTCCTCGACGGCGCCAGGCCGGAGGTGCGCGTCAACAATTGGCTCGTCATGCATGAGGCGGTCCGGTCGGGAGCGGGCCTTGCGGTGTTGCCTTGCTATCTCGGCGACGGCGATCCGCGGCTCAGCCGGCAGAGCGCGATCCTGGAAGAGGTCGCGGCCGACCAATGGCTGCTCGTGCACCGGGATCTCAGGGCGCTTCCCCGTATTCGCGCGATCATGGATGCGCTCATCCGGCTCTTCCAAGAGGAACGCGCCCGGATCGAAGGCCGGCTCGTCGCCTAGGACCGGATCGCATTGAAACGCGAGTCGTGCCGACACGCCGTCTTTCAGGGTGCCTCGAAGCCTTTCGCTTTCCAGATCGCTTGGGCGTCGGGCGAAGCTATGAATCGAAGCAGCGCTCTCCCGGCTTCGGGCGCCTTGCTGCTGGCGACGATGCCGGCGGCAAGCAGAGTGTAATTCTGAATCGCCGCTGGAAGGGGGCCTACGAGTTCGACGCCCGGCGCTGCCAGGATTTCGCTGATTTGATTGAAGCCGATCTCGACATCGCCCCTGGCGACCGCTTCGAATCGCTCCGAGCGCTCCTTGAACGCGGTGGTTTTCGACTTCATGTCTTCGCCGATACCCAACCGTTCCAGCATGCCGATCATGTAGATGCTGACCGGCGCTCCCGCGGCCGGATCATTCCAGCCGATCGATTTTGCTGCAAGCATGGTGCGTTTGAATGTCTCGACCGAACTGATGTCCGGTTTTGGGGCGCCCTTGCGCACGAATAAGCCGACGCCGACTTTCGCGATGTCGATTCGGCTATCCGAGACGACTTTGCCCTGTTTCAGCAACATTTCGATTTGCGGCGCGGACACGATCGCCACATCGGCGGGTTCGCCCTTGGCAATACGATCCGTCATTCCGCCTATCGTCCCGTTGAAATCGAATGTCACCTTGTGTCCGGATGACCGCTCGAATTTCGAGATCAGTTCGGTCATGGCGGACTCAATTGCAGAACCTGAAAGGATCTTGATTTCCGCCGCGCTCGCGACGCTGCCCAGAGGTGCGATGACGAGCGCCCATGACATCGAAACCACGACCATGCCGGCCGCCGCCGCGGCGAAAGGACCTCTCAGCATCGCTCGCTCCGTCATCAGCAACAGGCCGAATCCAGCTCGAAGCATGGCATTAGACGGGCGCATCTGAGTCAGATTTGTTCACGCGGCCTAACAATGTCAGTGTCGGCTGGGTGCGCGTCGCCCGATCTGCAGGAGCCGAAGCGCCAGCACGGCACCGGCAACGCTGAGGCCGACCACCAGCGCCCACAGCAGGCCTTCGACTCCGAGTCCGCGGGTGAAGGCGAGATGCCAGGCGAGCGGTACGGTCAGCGCCCAGAAGCTGAAGAGGTGCAGGAGCGTGGGCATGAGCACGTCGCCGGCGCCGCGGAGCGCGCCCATGAGCACGCCCTGCACGCCGTCGGGCACCACCATCCAGGCGACGACGGCGATGACGGGGATGGTGGCGGCGGCGAGACCGGGATCGCTCGTATAGAGGGCGGCAAGGGCGCCGCCGCCGGCGGCGAGCGCCAGCGCGGCGACGGCCATGATCGCCGTATTCAGGGCGGTGCCGAGCCAGCCGGACGCCGCCATGCCGGCGCGGTCGCCGCGGCCGACGGCGATAGCGACATGGACCGCCGTCGCGGTGGCAAGCCCGGTCGAAACCATGAACAGGAGTGCGGTCAGGTTGAGCGCGATCTGATAGCTGGCGAGCTGGGTGGCGCCGATGAGGCCGGCAAAGCCGGCAAGCGTGGTGAAGGCGGAGCTTTCCAAACCCTGGCCGAGGCCGATCGGCGCGCCCAGGCGCAACAGCCGCCACGCGGTCAGCACCGGCTCGCGGATCCGCGCATAGATGCCGTAAGCCTCCGCGCCCGACATCTCCAATAGATAAGCGACGATGACGATGCACATGAGCCAGCGCACGATCGCGGTTGCGAGATTGGCGCCGGCGGCGCCGAGCTCGGGCAGGCCGAACGGGCCGAAGATCAAGAGCCAGTTGAGCAAGAGCTTCACGCCGTTGGCGGCGAGCACGATGATGAGCCCGGCCCGGGGCCTGCCGATGCTCTCCAGCGTGAGCGCGGTTGCGATGTACATGAGCAGTCCGGGAACGCCGGGCGCCACCATCTCCAGGGCATAGCCGCCGCCCTCGACGATATCGGCGGATTGAGCCGCCAAGCGGAGCAGCGCCTTGCCCTGCCAGAGCAAGGCGGCACCGGCGAGCCCCAGGACGACGGCGATCACCATGGCAACGCGCCAGATCTGGCCGACGCGCTCCAGCTCGCGGGCGCCGCGGGCTTGCGCGCACAGCACCTGCGTGCCGGCGAGCAGGCCCAAGCTGACGGTGAGCAAGGTCACCTGCGGGGCGGCGCTGATGGCGAAATAGGCGAGCTCGTTGGCCCCCGCGTGGCCCAGCATGAGCGTGTCCATGGTCGCCATGGTGAGGATGCCGACCCGGGCGCCGATGACTGGCAAAGCCAGGCGGATGATCGCGCGCATCCGGTCTTCGTGCCGGCTGGGATAGAGCGGATGGCTCACAGCGCCTCTTTTCAGGAGACGGCGCCGATCGGGAGCCGGCGCCGTTCGGGTGCTGAAGGTCAGCCGGACGGCTCGGCTACCTTGACGATCGCCTTGCCGAGATTGGCGCCGCCCAGCATCTCGATGAAGGCCTTCGGCGTGTTCTCCAGGCCCTCTGTCACGTGCTCGGTGTATTTGAGCTTGCCGTCCTTGATCCAGGCGGCGAGCCTTCTCAGCGCCTCGGGATAGCGGTCGCGCCAATCCCAGACGAGGAACCCTTCCATCCGCGCCCGGTTGATCAGCATGAAGCGCAGATTGCGGGGCCCGAGCTCCGGCTTGGCGAGATTGTACTGGGAGATCTGCCCGCAGATGACGATGCGCGCCTTGAAGGCGAGATTTTGGAACACCGCGTCCGTCACCGTCCCGCCGACATTGTCGAAATACACATCGACACCATTCGGGCAAGCGCGCCCGAGGTCGGCGGCAAGCTCGGTCGCGGTCTTGTAGTTGAGCGTGGCATCAAAGCCGAGCCCGTTCTTGAGGAACGCCAGCTTCGCATCGCTGCCGGCAATGCCGACGACCCGGCAGCCGCCGATCCGGGCGATCTGTCCCACGATCTGGCCGACGGCGCCGGCGGCCCCGGAGACGACGACGGTGTCGCCGGGAACCGGCTTGCAGACCTCAAGCAACGCGAAATAGGCGGTCATGCCCGGCATGCCCAAGACGCCGAGCGCCGTTGAGATCGGCGCCAGCTTGGGGTCGATCTTGCGCAGCTGCTGGGGCTCGGCCAAGGCGTAGTCCTGCCAGCCAAGCGAGCCTTCGACGACATCGCCCGGCTTGAAGGCGCGGTGGTTCGAGAGGACAACCTCGCCGACCACACCGCCGGTCATCACCTCACCGATCTCTACCGGCTTCGCGTAGGACTTGGCGGCGCTCATCCGACCGCGCATATAGGGATCGACCGACAGCCAAAGCACCTTGACCAGGACCGCGCCTGGACCGGGGTCGGGCACCTTTTCCTCGACCATGCGGAAATTGCCGGGCTCCGGCGCCCCGGCGGGCCGGGATGCCAACAGGATGCGGCGGTTGGTCTGGTTCGACATGGGGCGCGGGCTCTCCAATCTGAACGGGGCGGGCACGTTAGCGCCATCGGGCAAGCCTCGCCAGCCGCCTTGTCGCACGGCGGGTCGCTCAGGCACTGTAGGCGGCCACCCTTACCCGGAAAGACCCCCATGCTCTTGCATCTCTCGACCTGGTCGGAAATCGACGACTATTTGAAGCGCTCCACCGGCATCATCGTGCCCATCGGCTCGACCGAGCAGCATGGGCCCAACGGCCTCATCGGCACCGATGCGATCTGCCCGGAGTTCATCGGCCGCAAGATCGGCGAGAAGACCGGCGCCCTCGTCGGACCCACCATCAATGTCGGCATGGCGCAGCACCATCTGGGGTTCTCCGGCTCGATCGCGCTTAGGCCGTCCACCTTGATGATGGTGATCAAGGACTACGTGACCTCGCTGACGCGCCACGGCTTCGAGCGGTTCTTTTTTTTGAACGGCCACGGCGGCAACATCGCGACCGCGACCGCGGCCTTCTCGGAGATTTACGCCGAAGCCAGCTTTCGCCGCGGCTCGAACGCGCCCAGCGTGCGCTGCACGCTCCGCGGCTGGTGGGAGTCGGAGAAGGTCAGGGCGATCTCGGCCGAGCTCTACGGCGACAAGGATGGCAGCCATGCCACCGCCTCCGAGGTCTCGGTCACGCAATACGCCTATCCCGAGGCGATCAAGCACGCCGCGATGGAATGGCCAGGCAAGCCGGCGCGCGGCTTCTACGACGCCGAGGATTACCGCCGGCAGTTTCCCGACGGCCGCATCGGCTCCGATCCCTCGATGGCTACGCCGGAAGCCGGCAAGCGCTTGGTCGAGGCCTCGGTCGAGGATCTGAGCGAGGACTACAAGAGGTTCCTGGCGCAGGCGTGAGGGGGAAGGCACGCCCTCGTTTCCTGTTCCCTCCTCCACCTTTGGTGGGGGAGGGCTAGGGTGGGGGCCTCGATCACGCCGAGACCTAATTGAGCCCCCACCCCAACCCTCCCCCGCGTTCGCGGGGGAGGGAGCACAATTCACGTCGTGCAGCAAATGGCGCCTACGGCCTGAGCTGCACCTCCGCCTCGACCTGGACCGCGACCGGCGTCTCGCCGGGTTCGGCTGCCGGCGGTGCCATCGGTTGGGTGCGATCGGCGGCCATCACCGTTGCCAGGCCCAGGGGCTGGAGGCGCGGGGCGGCGACGTCCCCCAGGCGCACCTCGCGGAAGCGGAGATGGGTCAAGCCGAGCGCATGCGCGGTGGTCTCCGCCTTCTCGCGGAGCTTCTGGATCGCTTCCGGAATGAGCTCGCCTTCGATGCGTCGGCGCGTCTCCGGGGCGAGCTCGTAGGCGAGGCCGCCCATGACCAAGCCGTCGTCCTGGAGCTGGCCCGCCAGCGCCAGCAAGGCCGCGGCATCGCTACCGATCAGGGTCAGCCCCTGATTGCCCCACCAGCGCTGGCCGCGGCGCAAGGTGCGGTCCTCATAGACGTAGTAGCCAGCGGTCTCCACGCGCAAACCGGCGACCGCCTTGGCCTTCTCCAGCGCCGCCGCCATCTTGGCGTTGACCTGGCCTTGGACGCTGCGCGCATCGGCGCCGCCGACCTCGACGCGCAAGCTGGCGCGCAGCCGATCCTGGGTCACCTGCCTAACCGCACTCTCCGAGAGGCGCAGCACCACCGCGCCGTCATCGGCTTGCGGTGCGGTTTGCGCCGCTGCGGCCGAGGTCATGAGGCAGAGGACGGCAATGGTCAGAATCCGTGTCGACATGGCGAGCTTCTCCAAGGGCGACGTCTTTCTCCTGAGGTGCGGCTCAAATCCGGGGAAATTGCGTGAACCGCGCATCGCCGTCCCGCTCGATCTGCTGCACCAGATCCACCTCCCAGGAGAGATAGTCTCGCATCGCCTGCTCTCTACCTTTGGCGCGGTCATAGGGACGATACCAAACATCATCGGCCGCATCGGCCATGTGCTCCTGCCCCGATTCCAGCTTCAGACCGGCAGCGTGCCAGGCCGCCGTGCCGCCGGCCAAGACCTTGACCGGCCGCGATGTGAGGCCGGCCAGGTCGGCTGCCGCGAGGCGGGCCAGTGCATCGTCGGCGGCGGTCAGCACCAGAGCACCCGATTGCGGCAGCTTCGTGATGCTGGTGCCAAGCCGGGCACGGATGACGAACCAGGCGCCGGGAATGTGGCGCTCGCGGTAGTTGAGGCTGGTGTCGAGATCCAGCACCACCGCCTCGCCGCGCTCGAGCATCGCCTGCAGCTGGATGGCCGCCAGCGTGTTCGCCTTCGCCTCGTCAAGGCCGAGCACGGCGCGGGGGGCGGGTCCCCGCTCGAGCGCGATGCCGTCGAGGCCGCCCTCTAGGACATAGACCTCGGGCCAGCCCATCTGGATGAGCCATGATGCGGTCATGGTCGAACGCACGCCGGTATCGTCGATGAGCACCAGGCGGGCATTGCGGGTGCCGACATAGAAGTCGGTCGCCTGCACCAATTGCCCGCCCGGGGCCGAGCGCGAACCCGAACGATGGCCGGCTTGGAACTCTTCGGGGCTGCGCACATCGAGGAGGTAGAGGCTGCGCTCATCGCGCTCACCGACGAACCGCTCGAGCCTGTCCGCATCGATGCTTTTGACGCCGAAGCGCCGTCCGACCCGGGCGGCCGCCGCCTTCGCCGTCGCCAGCCCGTTGGCGCTGGGAACCGGCGCCAAGCGATCCGCGCCGTGTTCCAGCTCCAATCCGGCCAAATGCCAGCCCATGGTGCCGTCCTTGAGGGCGACCACGCGGTTGGGAATCCCGGCATTGATCAGGGATTGCGCGCCGATGATGCTGCGAGTGCGGCCGGCGCAGTTGACCACGACCAGGGTCGAGGGCCAGGGGGCGAGGTCGTGCACCCGGTAGACGAGCTCGGCGCCGGGGCAGTCGATGCCGCCGGGGATGCTCATGTTGCGATATTCGCTCACCGGCCGGCTGTCGAGGATCACCATGTCGGTGCCGGCGTCCTTGAGGCGCTTCACCTCGGCGGCCGACAGCCGCGGGGTCTCCTCATGGTGCTCGACGAATTCGCCGAAGGCCTTGCTCGGCACATTGACGCCGCTGAACAGCTCGTAGCCGGCTCGAGCCCAGCCCTCGACGCCGCCCTCGAGGATCGCCACGTCCCGATAGCCGAACGCGGCAAGACGGTTTGCCGCCCGCTCCGCCAGCCCGTCGGCGGCATCGTAGAGCACGATGCGGGTACTCCGCCGCGGCACCAGGGCGTCCAGCCGGAGCTCCAGACGGCTGAGCGCCAACGGCACGGCGAAGAGCAGATGGCGAAGCGAGAAGACGCCTTCCTCGCGCACGTCGAGAAGCGCCAGCTCCCGGCCGTCGCCGAGCATGCGTTTGAGCTGTTGCGGGCTGACGAGACGGTCGGCTTGCATGTCTTCCTCCTTGGGCGCAGTCGCCCTTCGGCTCACGGCTCTAGACCGCGGCAGCGGCCCATACCAGCAGAAGCCGGGCAGCGAAGCAGCCAATAAAGATCGTCGGACGCGTATTTTCGTATCGGTAATGGCCGCCCTCGCCGCCGGAGGAGCATGGGGGTGCCAGGAATTTTCCGGCTGCGTGTTGACAGCTTCGTGACCAGCGGTGCACGCTTCACGGCGTCATGCGAAGCCTTGGTTCCGATCGGAAACACAACGATCGTTAGGGACCGTGCCGGCACCGGCGACGGTCCGACCGATTGTCCTTCCGGGCAACGCAACCACGAGAACGATCGACGGAGAAACTCCCATGACCACACAAGCGCGCCGCGATTTTCTGAAGCTGGGCGGCCTTGCCACCGGCATCGCGGCGGTCGGCGCCGTTGCCGGCACCGTGCTGACCGCCCAGAAAGCCGCCGCTCAGGCGAAGTCCGACAGCCAGCTGCGCACCGTGCTTGACCGCGGCAAGCTGATCGTCGGCACCGGCTCGACCAATCCGCCTTGGCATTTCGAGGACGACAAGGGCCAGCTGACCGGCATGGACATCGCCATGGCCCGCATCCTCGCCAAGGGCTTGTTCGACGACGTGAAGAAGGTCGAGTTCGTCAAGCAGGAGGCGAACCAGCGCATTCCCAACATCGCCACCGGCAAGGTCGACATCGTCATCCAGTTCATGACGGTCTCGCCGGCGCGCGCTCAGCTCGTCGCCTTCTCGCGGCCCTATTACGTCGAGGGTGCTGCCTTGATGACCTCGCCCAAGGGCAAGTGGAAGAAGTACGCCGAGCTCAAGGCCGCCGGCAAGCAGGTGCGGGCTTCGGTCCTGCAGAATGTCGATGCCGACACCCTGGTGCACAACGCCTTGCCGGACGCGCAGGTGCTCCAGCTCGATAGCCAGGCCAACACCTTCCAGGCCCTCGATGCCGGCCGCGCCGACGTGGCGGTGGTCGATGCCTCGACGGTCAAGTGGCTGGCCAAGCGCAACCCCGACAAATATGTCGATGCCGGCTATGCCTATGAGGCACAGCTCTACAGTGCGGCCATGCGCCAGGGCGATCAGGATTGGCTGCATTGGGTCAACACCTGCTTCGACGTCGCCATGCACGGCCACCAGCCGGAGATCTACACGGCGGCGTTCGAAGAATTCTTCGGCGAGAAGCCGCCGGAGCAGAAGCCCGGATTCCCGGTGATCTGAATCCGGCCCTCCGTTTCGATTATCCATCAATGACGCCGTCCTCTGCCGAGATCTGTCGGCAGAGGACGGGTTCGTGAGCGAGCGGCAGCAGACGCGTGAACTATCACATCAACTACAACTTCGTTTGGAAGTACTTCGACAAGCTCACCGACGGCCTCGTCCTGAGCCTCGAAATGGCGTTCGTTTCGATTCTCATTGGGATCATGATCGGGCTTGGTCTGGCGCTTGCCTATAACGGCTCGGGCCGGATGGTGCGCTGGATAATCGCGGCCTATGTCGAAATCATCCGCAACGTGCCGCTGTTGCTGCTGGTCTACCTGGTCTTTTACGGCATCCCGACCGTCGGCGGCTTTGCCTACGATGCCACGACCAGTTTCATCATGACGCTCTCCGTCTATTCCGGCGCCTATCTCGTCGAGATCTTCCGCGCTGGTCTCGATGCCGTGCCGAAGGGGCTGATCGATGCCGGCAAGGCGATCGGCCTGACGCCGATTCAGCATCTCGTATCGGTGCGGCTCCCGACCATGTTCCGCATCGTGCTGCCGTCCTTGTCGAACACCTTCGTCTCCTTGTTCAAGGACACGTCGGTCGCTTGGGTGATCGCGGTTCCGGAACTCTTCTTCGGCTACAACTGGATCTACACCAATACCTTCCGCATCGTCGAAGGCTTGAGCGTATTGGCGGCGATGTATCTCGTCACTTGCTACGTGTTCATCTTTGCGCTGCAGCAGCTCGAGCGGCGCTATGCGATCGGGCGAAACTGATGGACGTCGCGATCAACGCCTTGCCCTTCCTCTGGGAGGGGCTTTTGGTGACGCTGCATGTGTCCGCGCTCGTCGTGGTGATCGCGTTGGCGATCGGTCTCGTCTTGGGGCTAGGCCTCACCTACGGGCCGCGCTGGATCTATTGGCCAATTCGCCTCTACAGCGACATTCTGCGCGGCATTCCCGTGCCGGTGCTGATCTTTGCCGTCTATTACCTGCTTCCAGTCATAGGCTGGAACATCGACGGCTTCACCGCCGCAGTCTCTGCGCTTGCCGCCTTCGAGACGGCGCGCGTGCTGGAAGTGACGCGCGGGGCCATCCAATCGATCCACCCGGGGCAGACAGACGCCGGCCAGGCGATCGGCCTCACCTTCAGCCAGCGCATGATCTATGTGATTTTCCCCCAGGCGCTCCGGCGCTTCCTGCCGCCCTGGATCAACTCGGTCGTCGACACGGTCAAGGGCAGCTCGCTCGTGTCGTTCGTCAGCATCGTCGAGCTGACCCTGGCAATTCAGCAGGTGATCGGCCGCACCTTCGAGCCGATGCCGCTCTACATTCTAGGTATGGCCATTTACTTCGCCATCAACTTCACCCTCTCGACCGCCAGCCGGCGCCTCGAGGCGCGTTTTGCCTATATCCGCGAGTAGCCCCCAATCCGCGAGCAATACATGACCGAAGCGCTCGTTCAGATCCGTGGCGTCAAGAAGTCCTTCGGCGCGACCCTGGTGCTGGATGGCGTCGACCTCGACGTCGCGAAAGGCCAGGTCGTGGTGGTGATTGGCGCCTCGGGCAGCGGCAAGACCACCTTGCTTCGCTGCATCAATCTCTTGGAGCCCTACGATGCCGGCTCGATCCATGTCGACGGCGTCGAGATCGGCTTCCGCGATTCCGGCAATGGCCAGCGTCAGCGCCGGGGCGAGCGCGAGCTCTCCAAGATCCGTGCCGATATCGGCATGGTCTTCCAGCTCTTCAATCTCTTTCCGCATCTGACCGCCGTCGAGAACGTCATGCTGGGCTTGCGCAAGGTGCGCGGCATACCGAAGCCCGAGGCGCGGACGCTGGCCGAGCAGTGGCTCGTTCGCGTCGGGCTCTCCGACAAGCTCGACAGCCTGCCGATCCAGCTCTCCGGCGGCCAGCAGCAGCGGGTCGGCATTGCGCGCGCCGTCGCCATGGACCCGAAGGTGTTGCTCTTGGACGAGATCACCTCGGCGCTCGATCCCGAGCTGGTGGGCGAGGTCCTGAGCGTGGTTCAGGAGCTGGCGCGGGACGGCATGACCATGATCGTGGTGTCGCACGAGATGACGTTCGCCCGCGACGTCGGCTCGCGCATCGTCTTCATGGATGGCGGCCGGATCCTGGAGCAGGGGACGCCGCGCGAGGTTCTGGCGCATCCGAGCCATGAGCGGCTGCGGACGTTTCTGAAGCGCATTGAGATGAAGCACCACTGAGACCGGGCCGAACGTCATCGAGGACGAGCATGACCGCCAAGCTGAAGCCGCGCTCCGATGTGCGCACGCGCATGGGCCTCAGGCCCATCATCAACGTGTCCGGCACCATGACGCATCTCGGCGCCTCGATCGTGGTGCCGGACGCGGTTCGGACCGTGGCCGAGATCCTGCCGGAGTTCGTCGAGATCAACGACCTCCACCGGAAGGCGAGCCGGGCGATCGCCAAGCTGACCGGTGCGGAGGCCGGGTTCGTAACGGCGAGTGCCTCGGCGGGAATCACCCTCTCGGTCGCCGGCTGCATGACCGGCCCCGACCTGGCACTGATCGAGCAGCTTCCCGATGCCGCGGGCATGAAGGACGAGGTGGTCATCCAGATGGGCCACATGACCCAATATGGCGCGCCGATCGAGCAGGCGATCCGCCTTGCCGGCGCCAAGGTCGTGCCGGTCGGCACCGTGACCGACGCCAGGCCCTATCAGCTCGCCCACAAGCTCGGCGAGCGGACCGCGGCGGCCGTCTACGTCGTCTCGCATCATACGGTGCAGTACGGGATGATTCCCTTGGCCGAGTTCGCCTCGATCTGCCACGAGAAGGGCGTTCCGGTGGTGGCCGACCTCGCCTCGGAATACGACCTCAAGGGCTTCCTCGCCGCCGGCACCGATCTTGCGGTCTATTCCGCCCATAAGTTTCTGGGCGCTCCCACAGCCGGCATCGTCGCCGGACCGAAGGTGTTGGTCCGGTCCGTCTTCCTGCAGAATGCCGGCATCGGCCGCGGCATGAAGGTGGGCAAGGAAGGGATCGCCGGCACCATCGCCGCACTCGAGGCCTGGGCGGTGCGCGACCATGCGGGCGTGCGCAAGATCGAAGCCGGCTATCTCCAGTTGTGGGTAAAGCGGTTTCAGGGCCTGCCGGGCATCGAGGCCAGGATCATTCCCGATCCGACCAACAATCCCTTGGATCGGCTCATGCTCAAGATCGATCCCGAGATGGCGCGCATCACCGCCTGGGAGCTCGCCGACGCACTGGCATCCGGCGATCCGCCGGTGATCGTGCGCGACCACGAGGTCGAGCACGGCTTCTTCCAGATGGATCCGTGCAACCTGCATCAGGGGGAGGCCGAGATCGTCGCCGACCGGGTGGTGGCCGAACTCAAACGCGCCGCCACCCGCAACCGCGCCGAGCCCGCCAGCATCGTCGAGCGCAAGAAGCGCCGCTTCCAGCGGTTGCTGGCTTGGCCTGATTGAGCACATCTAGAACCCTCACCCGCCTCGCTCTCGCTCGGCACCCTCTCCCGCAATGCGGGAGAGGGAGGGGACCCGCGCGATCAGCGCGGGGAGGGTGAGGGTCGTATTGTGCTCACCCCGCCTGCATCGCTCCGACGGGGCAGGCAACGCCGGTGCCGCCGAGGCCGCAATAGCCGCCGGGGTTCTTCGCCAGGTATTGCTGGTGATAGTCCTCGGCGTAGAAGAAATCCGGCGCGTCCACGATCTCGGTGGTGATCGGCCCATAGCCCGATTGGCTGAGCCCGCGCTGATAGGCCTTCTGCGACGCCTCGGCCAGGCGGCGTTGCGCCGGCGCGTAGACATAGATCCCGGAGCGGTATTGGGTCCCGGCATCGTTGCCCTGGCGCATGCCCTGGGTGGGATCGTGGCTCTCCCAGAAGAGCTTGAGCAGTGCCTCGTAGCTCACCTTTTTCGGATCGAATGCCACCAGCACCACCTCGTTGTGGCCGGTCATGCCGCTGCAGACCTCTTCATAGGTGGGATTGGGGGTGAGCCCGCCAGCATAGCCGACCGCCGTGGTGAATACGCCCGGCATCTTCCAGAAAATGCGTTCGGCTCCCCAGAAGCAGCCAAGGCCGAACAGGGCGAGCTCGATGCCTTCGGGAAATGGCGGCACCAGCGGATTTCCGTTGACGAAATGCGCCTTCGGCACCGGCATCTTCGCATTCCGCCCCGGCAGGGCGTCGGCCTGGCTCGGCATCGCCGTCTTCTTCTTGAATCGCATCCACATGGCTTCGCCTCCTAGTGTCCCGCCCCTGAAATTCGTCCGCGAATTTCAGGAACAAGCGGGCCACCAATCTATTGAATCTAGTGTGATTCAGATTCCGAAGTTCGTCGACGAACTTTGGAATCATCACACTAGGGTCGCTGGGCGCTCTCCCGAGATGGGGACGCAACCAGCCCGAGTCTAGAATGAAGCGGCTCGGCAAGACAGAGGGCCGCCGGAAGCCTCAATCCTTGGCAAGCACCTTCTCGAAGATGACCTTGCCGTCGCCCGGCGCATAGAAATCCTCGAGCCGGGCGGCCTCGCGGTAGCCCATGCGGCGATAGAACGAGCGAGTCGGCTCGTATTGCGGCTTGGATGAGGTGTCGGCATAGACCCGCGTGCCGCCCAGCTCCTGGATGGCCGCTTCGGCCGCCGTGTGGAGGGTTCGGCCAATCCGAGCCCCTTGAGCCCGCGCATGGACGGCGATCCAGTAGAGGTCATAGCTCGATTGGGTGCCTGGGATCGGTCCGTAGCAGGCATAGCCGACGACGTCGCCGTCGCGCTCGGCAAAGATAAAATGATAGCCCGATTCTGCTTCGCCCTTGGCCAGCGCCTCGTCGACGAGCTCGATCGCGATTCTCTCTTCGGCCGCGGTGAAGAACCGGGTCGAGCGCACGATCTCGTAGATGCGGTGGCGATCCGTGGGCATGAGTCCCCGGCGCATGCTCGGGGCAGGGTGCATGGAGCTCATGTTAGCTCAAACTGCGACAGGCCAGCGTCGTTTCGCGCCCCATTACTCAGCGGCCACCTGCTGCACCGCCTGGATGGCAGCGGCTTCGAGGATGGCGTGGATCAGGCGGTCATAGGACCAGCCCGCGCGGCCGGCGGTGGCGGCCAAGCCCGCATCCGGCGCTAGACAGGGATTGGTGTTGATCTCGAGCACGAAGGGGCATCCCTCCGCATCGATGCGGAAATCGATCCTGACATAGCCCGAGAGCCGGAATTCAGCCCAGCAGCGGCGCGCGATCGCCTCCAGCCGAGCCAGCAGCGGACGGTCCGCCGGATCCTCGACGAAGCACCGGGGCGTGCTCCGGTACTCCGGCGACTCCGTGTGCCATTTGGCGACATAGTCGACGATGCGGGGCCGGCCCGGCGGGAGATCGATGAACAGGATCTCGCTCGCCGGCAGCACCACGGGCGAGGCTGCGGGGCCGACCAAGGACAGGCTGAGCTCGCGACCCTCGATGTAGCGCTCGGCATACCAGGTGCCGCCGAAGCGCCGGCGGCGATCGGCGACGATGCGGCGAAGCGCGGCCTGGGTGGTGACGATCGAATCCGCCGCCAACCCGATCGAGGCATGCTCCCAGCTGGATTTGACGATGTGCGCGGCGCCGATGGGCCGAACCGGCGCGTCCAGGTGCTCCGGCTCGATCCATTCCGGCGTCGGGATCCCCGCCGCCGCCATGACGCGCTTGGCCGGGAGCTTGTTCTGGGTCTGCGTGATCGCATCGGCCGAGGCGCCGGTGTGGACCAGGCCGAGCGATTCGATGAGCGTCGGCGCCAGATGAATGAAGCATCCCTGGCCTTCGATCGCATCGACGAGGTTGAAGACGAATGCCGGGGCGAGCGCCTGCAATCGCGCGGCGGCGGCGGCAAGGTCGAGGGTGATCGGCACTCCGACCGGCTGCCAGCCCTCGCGCCGGAGCGCCTCGGCGACCGCATCGGCCTGCACCAGGGAATCCTGCTCGTCTGCGAGCGCGTCCGCCGGGACCGCGCCATAGAGCACCGCGACGGTGGCGGTGCTCACGAACCGGTCCCGCGCCGGGCGGACTCGGCCGCGCCGAAGATCCGCTTTGTGGCGGCCTCCATGATGAGGCCGATCAGGCGCTCGAAGGAGATGCCGACCTTTCCGGCCAGGATCGGCAGATCGGAGCGCACCGGGTTGAGGCCGGCCAAGGGATTCACCTCGAGGAAATGCGGCATTCCGTGCTCGTCGGCGCGCAGATCGACGCGTCCGCCATCGCGGCAGCCGAGTGCGCGCCAAGCATCGAGCGCCACCGTGGCGGCGCGCTTGGCCATGGCGTCCTTCACCAGCCTATAGCCGACCCTGGTGTCGTACTCCTCCTTGTTGAGATAGCCATAGGCATCCCGATCGGCGGTGGCGAGCAAGGTCACCTCCAAGGTGCCCAGCGCCTCGGCCTGGCGCCCCTCGCCGACGATCCCGACGGTGAACTCGCGGCCGCTGAGAAAAGTCTCGACCAGGGCCGGCTGGCGATATGTGTGGATGATCTCGGCGGCGAGGCGCTTCAGCTCCGCCTTGGAGGCGACCTTCGACTTGCCGCTGATGCCGCGCCCGGTGCCCTCGGCCACGGGCTTGATGAAGAGCGGGAAGGGCAGGGCCACGGCATCGGCCTCCTCCGCCCGCTCGATCACCCGGAACGGCGCCGTCGGCACGCCGCGGTCGCGGACCACCTGCTTGGCCACGCCCTTGTGCAGGGTCATGGCCATGACCAAGGGATCGGAGAAGGTGTAGGGGAGGTCGTAGGCATCGAGAAGGGCGGGCACCTGCGCTTCCCGCCCGATGCCCCTCAGCCCCTCGGCGATGTTGAAGACCATGTCCCAGCGCCTGCCCTCGACCAGCGCCTTGGCCAGCGCCTTCACATTGCCGATGCGCTCGACCCGGTGTCCGAGCCCGCGCAGCGCCGTCTCGATCGCCTCGATGGTATCGAGCCGGTCGAACTCGGCGGTCTCCTCGTGGCTGAAGCCTTCGGCGAGATAGTCGTCGCGAAGGTCGTAGGCGAAGCCGAGCCGCATGATCTACTCCGCCGCGTGGCGCACCTGCACCCGGTCGGCGCCGAGGTTTCCGTCGGGATCGGGATAGCGGTAGACATTGCCCTCGAAGTTGCGCAGCAGGAGATCGCTGCCTTGCCGGCCGACGAGATAGTCGGGGAGAAGCGGGATCTTGCCGCCGCCGCCCGGCGCATCGACGACGAAATGCGGGACCGCATAGCCGGTGGTGTGCCCGCGCAAGGCCTCGATGATCTCGATGCCCTTCTCGACCGGGGTGCGGAAATGCGCGGAGCCGGAGATCGGATCGCACTGATAGATGTAATAGGGCCTGACCCGGTTGACTAAGAGCCCGTGCATCAGCCGCTTCATCACCTCGACATCGTCGTTGATGCCCCGGAGCAGCACGGTCTGGCTGCCCATGGGAATGCCGTGA
Organism: Pseudomonadota bacterium; assembly: GCA_016195085.1. Lineage (NCBI taxonomy): Bacteria > Pseudomonadati > Pseudomonadota > Pseudomonadota bacterium. The sequence continues at coordinate 117,124 of JACQAG010000060.1, forward strand.
TCAGCCAAACGATTGGCGGCGAAGGCGACTTCCGGAGTGAGCTCGGCCGGATGGGTGTAGTGCACGCTCATCCACACCCGGTAGCGCTTCAGCATCTTGGCCAAGGACGGGGTCACGCGCTGCGGCAGCACCACCGGCACCTTGGAACCGACCCGGAGGAACTCGATATGCGGAATCTGCCGGAGCCGCGACAGCAGCCACTCCAGCCGATCGTCGGAGAGGGTAAGCGGATCGCCGCCGGAGAGCAGCACGTCGCGCACCGTCGGCGTCGCTTTCAGATAGTCGAGCGCCTTCTCCCACTCGCCGTAGCTGAAGTGGTATTCGCCGCCGGCCTCGCCGACCATGCGGCTCCTGGTGCAGTAGCGGCAATAGGTCGAGCAGAACCCGGTGGTCAGGAACAGCACCCGGTCGGGATAGCGATGCACCAGGCCCGGAACCGCCGCGTCGTGGTCCTCGTTCAAGGGATCGTCGGCTTCGCCCGGAAGCTTGAGGTACTCCTCGCCGACCGGCACATGGGTGCGCCGCAAGGGTTCGTTCGGATCGTCCTCGGAGAACAGGCTGAGATAGTAGGGCGTGATGCCGACCGGCAGCGAGCCGGTGTGGCGCTCTATGGCGCTCCGCTCGTCCGCCGACAGCTGCAAGATCCGCTCGAGTGCTGCCAGCGTACGGATGCGATTGCGCGTCTGCCAGCGCCAGTCATTCCAGTCGGAGAGCGTCGCCTCGGAGAAGAAGCGTTTGCGAAACGCATTGCTGTGCTCGCCCACCGGAAATTTTGGAATGTAGTGCGGGCGCCTTTTCTCGGGCGTGCGGCGAGCGCCCCTGGTCAGGAGTTCGCGCGTGAAGGCTGCTACAGCCGAGGCATCGCCCTGGCTGTCGCAACCGCGCGTGCTGATCGTACTCGGAGGGTGGTCGGATTCGCTCGGCATCGGTGGCTCACTCTGGAAGGAAGTCGGTTCAGGTCAAGCTTGCCGGGGGCAACGTTGCCAAGGTCTCGCGTCCAGCCCTGTTGGAACCCCCCTTGGTTCCCGATCCGACCTTCCGAACCACACGCTCACCGATTGATAGCAACGGACAGGGTCGACTAAGTCCTTGGCGCCACCGCCAAGATTTTCGCTACTTAGTCCAGGTCCCGGGATTTGTAAAGGTTTCATTGCGGGATTTGTTTGGCTGGCGCTGGGTAATTATTCGGCGGGCTATGTGAAATACATGGCAAACTGCGGTGCATTGGCGCATTTATCAGCACGGAGAGGCAATAGAACAACGAAATATCGGTCGAACATTGCGCGCCTAGGGCAAGTATAAGTGCCGGAAGATTTCTTCTGCCCTGGGTTACCTGTCGTCCGTAGACGGATATTGTCGTCGTAGGTGACGCTTGCGTCTTTGATCCAATGAACCCAGCCGAATACAGGATTACGGCCGTGCTCCGGCCGGGCGCATGCCGGCGCTCATCTCGGTCTCTTCAGTAATCGAGGCCGGCCGGTAAAAAGATCGAATCGAGGCCGCGGGGCGTTTTAAAGAAAAGAAAGCCTCCCGCAGGGAAGAGGGGTCCCAAGGGGCCGCCCCGCCGCCAATGTTCGAAGCGGGCTCGATCCCAGCTCGTTTGCGTCTTTCTTCGCCGCCCCGCTGGGGCATAGCCGACGAGCGATGAGTTCCTATAGTGTCCTCGCCGCAAAGAATGGAAGGGGCTTCGGGAATGCCTGCGATCATCGAGAATTGGCGCATCGAAAAGCCGGAAATGCGCTCGCGCCACGGGCTGGTGGCAAGCCAGGCACGGCTTGGTGCGGAAGCCGGCGCTGGAATCATGGCGGCCGGTGGCAATGCCGTCGACGGGGCGGTGGCGACCGCCTTTGCGCTTGCCAGCGCCGAGCCGTGGATGAGCGGCATTGGCGGCATCGGCTTCATGGTCGTCTACATCGCCGCCGAGCGCCGCGCCTATGCCTTGGATTTCGGGCCGATCGCCGCCCGGGGCATCGATCCCGCCCGCTATCCCTTGTCCGGCAAGCCGGCGAGCGACGACCTCTTCGGCTGGCCCGGCGTCATCGAGGACCGCAATGTCCGCGGCTACGAGTCGATCGCGGTCCCCGGCTCCGTCGATGGCCTGGGTCTCGCCCATGAGCGCTTCGGCAAGCTTGCCTGGTCGGAGCTGCTGCAGCCGGCGATCAAGCTCGCCGAAGCCGGACACCGGGTCGACTGGTGGTCGACGCTCAACATCAGCGCCGAAGCCCATGACCTCAAGGACGACCGCAACGCCGCCGCCGTCTACCTGCCGAACGGCTTGCCGCCGATCACCCTCGATGCGGCCAAGCCGAAGCGCCTCTCGCTTGGTGCGCTGCCGGCGACCTTGAAGCGGCTCGCCGGCGCCGGACGGCGCGACTTCTACGAAGGCGAGATCGCCGGGAAGCTGGCGGCCGACCTCGCCCGCGGCGGCTCCAAGATCGCGCTCGCCGATCTCGCCGCCTACCGCGCCACGCTGCATGACGCGGTCGAGATCCCTTACGGCAAGGCGACGCTCAACGTGCCGCCCGGCTTGAATGCCGCCCCGACCCTGGCATTCGCCTTGAAGCAGTTGCCCAAGAACCTTGCCGCCGGCGACAAGCGCCCCGGGCCCAAGGCCTTCCTCGCCTATGCCAAAGCGCTGGCCGAAGCCTACCGCGTCCGGTTGGAGAGCATGGGTGCGGATGGCGACAAGGCCGGCAAGGGCACCACCACGCATCTCTCGGTGGTCGATCGCGACGGCAACATGGTCTCGCTCACCAATACGTTGCTGTCGCGCTTCGGCAGCCGCGCGGTGCTGCCGGAGACCGGCATCCTCATGAACAACGGCATGATGTGGTTCGATCCGGCACCCGGCAAACCCAACTCGATCGGCCCCGGCAAGCGACCGCTGACCAACATGTGTCCCCTCATCGCCAGCCGCGACGGGGCTCCTTGGTTTGCCATCGGCGGCTCGGGCGGGCGGAAGATCCTGCCGGCGGTCATGCAGGTCGCCTCGTTCCTGGTGGATTTCGGCATGGGTCTCGGCGAGGCGTTCCATCATCCCCGCATCGATGTGAGCGCGCCCGATAGCGGCACCATGGATCAACGGCTGCCGCCCGAGATCAAATCCGCTCTCAGCGCCGCCTTGCCCATGAGCGAGGTCGAGGCAACCGTGCTCCCCGGCAACTTCGCCAACCCGATCGCGGTCCTGCGCGAGGCCAATGGCGAGAATGTCGGCATGACCCAGGTGACCTTGCCGGCGGCGACAGTGGCGGCGGCGGGATGAGTGTTAGGGCGTGGCCTCATTGACGCGCATGCCAAAACGACGGGGTTCAACGGCAAAGCGGACATATATGCGCGGAGTCGCGCAACTTCGCAGATTGACCAGAAGCGGAAATATGGAGTCGCTCATTCTTGACGTTAGTGTCTGTTCGCCACGATTCGCCGGATAGGTCTGTGCGCTTGTGAATGTATGGAAGGCGCGTTGAGGTACGTCACTGCGGAGCTTCGTAGCTCCCCGCCACCCCGAAACCGTTCTATCGCGGAGTTGCGTTCAGATGCCGTGTATTTACGCGTCACGCCCGCGCGTTCGGATCGCCATCGAACTCGAGGACCATGTGAAAAACCAGGAGTTCATTTCGCGCTGTGATCGCAGCAGCGTATGGAATGCGGCAAAAAAGCGTCTCATCCGTTGATGCGCGCACGCGATGCTTGAACGTTGCAATCGGCGGCGTAGCGGCCTTCAAGGCGTTGTCGATTTTTGCCAGCCAGCTTTCCCGGTCATCGGAAATCGTATAGGCGAGCATTCCGCCAATCTCATGATCAGTGTAGGGCTCGGCCGGGTCCGAAAAGCGCTTGAGGCCGTCGCGCGACAAATATGACGCCGGAATATCTCGGTCACGAAGAATGATCTTCGCTTCGACGCGCAAGTCCAAAATGTCTGAGCCTGTCCGGTAAAACCGAATGTCCGTTGGCTTCGATCGTTTGCCAATGCCCTTCTTCTTACGGCGTGGCGTCTCCAAAGAGACTTGCAATGTATCGAGGTTGGACAAGCTTGCGTCTGAAGGAATGATCTTTAAGATAATGTCTTCCTTCACTTGTTCCATTTCTTCCCAGAGTGCTTCCGAGAGAGCCTCTTCCGCTGGAACACGAACTGACTTTCCATTCAGCTTGGCGCGCTTGTTGCGCCACCATCCGTCAAGCTGCGTAAGCCGCTGCTGGCTTTCGGTGGTTCGAATCCGGCGCTCGGCTTCTTGCAGCAGCACGATCGCTTGGCGAAGCGTGTGTTCCCACACGAGAGCCCGTGCGACTCCGCGGGGTCCGGGAACGTTAGCCGTAAAAAAACCCGAGAACATGCTACACAGCCGCCCCTAAGCGCAGAACCTCTTCGGAAATCTCTCTGGCGTCCGCGTAGGCCTGCTCCACCGTCCAGGCGACACGGGTCCAAGGCTTCGTGACCACGACCCGCGATGCGACTGCGTCGAAGATAATCCGTGCGTGAGGGCTGAAACCAATCCCGGCGCTGACGCTTCCGGGTGCCGCTAACGCGGCGTACTGGGTGTCCGTCCCGCTCCGCCCGATACGAATATCTATGACTGCGAAGTGTTCAAGATCGCTGGGTTGTCTTACGGAGTGGTCGAACTGCGCGCCATCGCCAAATTGCTGGGCGAGATGTCCAAACAGCATGGATTGGTAACGTCGGATGGCAGCCGCATTGGGAGGATTGAGCCCCGCATGCGGGACTTGGGAGTCTTCATAGCCTTGCCTAAACTCTGTGTACTCTTGGACCGACTGCACAAACCCGTCGTCCAGCCCAACCCTACTGGCGAAGAGTCGCGTGATCGCATCTTCATTTAGCTCAACCAGGCTTCGAAGATCACCATCCTCGATGTCGGTAAACGGGAATGGAATGCTTTCGAGATCGTGCTTTTCAAGACGCGTGCGATCGAGGAGCCGGGTCTTTCCGAACAACGCGAACAGATAGCGAGCGACATCTGAGTTGAGGTAACGCACAATTCCTCGCATCCCGGCAATTGCCACACCGCGCTGGTTCAATGGCGAGAGCGCGTAGACAGCATTGAAGGTCGATGCGAACGCAATAGGCTCCGCGATGAAGGTGATTTCGTTCATATGCCGCGGGATGAAGACGATATTTCCACCGAACAGGCCGGCGAACGACCCGCTGAGCCGGCTGTTTCTCACTCGCTGATGCGGATAGTTCGCGAAACCCAAGTCGCCCATGCCCAGCCGCTGCTGGTAGTCACCGCTTCGCAACAGCAGGTCGCTTGGCAGATCGGTCTGCGAAGCGCTTCCCCCGCGGCCCATCGCGAGATTTGACGCCTTTAAAAAATCACCAAAGCTTCGCTTGAATCGGCGAGACCACAGAGCGAGGTGATTCACAAAGCGTCGATCGATTGGTCGGAGCATAAGCGCCCAGAACCAGCCTTCCGGCAGCCGCGTCAAATCCCGAAGCTTGTAGGTTTCAACGTCAAGCTCAGATACAATGATTGACCACAAATGGCCATGCTCGCCGATCGGCTGCGAGGTGAGCAATGGCGAATAGACCCATACGGGATTAAGCGCTTCCGGCTCGCGGTTTTCCGCGAAGATCGCAAGCGTCGGACTGCGGGCGCCCGAGAACAGCCGATAGCGAAAGTGTGACAGGTTGGCCAAGCCGACAATCTTGCACCGCTCGGCCAACGCGTTTGGAAAGGCTCTTGCCGTCGGCGCCACAAAGCTGCGGGTCGAGACAAGCAGCCCCATTACGCCGTTCTTTTGCACGAGTTCGCGCTGCACCTTCCACACGAACAGTTCGGAAATGCGCTTGTTTGTGACAGGATACTTTTCACGATCCAGGGAGTTGTAATACTCAATCGTCGGAAGCAGTGCTTCGCGCCGGCGCTTCTCCACGATGGCGCTCCGCGGTCGATTTGTGCGATCGGTGTTGTCGCCAAAGGTACCCCACGGCGGGTTTCCGACGACATGAGTGAATTGACCTAGGTGCGCGAGGTCCTTTTCCTTCAGTGAAAACACATCGCAATCCACGACATTGGCGGTCAGCGTTGGAAACACGCTCTGACCGCGTGCGAGCTGTCGCAGTTCTTTGATGGACACATTCTCGACGTAATCGAGCAACGTCAAATAAAGGCTGAACCGCGCTACGTTTGCCGCTTGGCCGTTACGCTCGATTCCGAAGACGGCGCTCTCGAGGAGGTGGCGCCCCTTTTTAAACTCCGTGGAGGTCCAGCGTTTGCGCGGGATCGCCCGTTCGAGAATGCGTCGATACGCCCCGACTAGAAAAATGCCTGAGCCTGCGGCAGGATCGATGACTCGACTGCGCGCGGTAAACGAACGGATATGATCCACCTCGTCGAGAACATAATCGACGAGGAACGGCGGCGTGTAAAACGCACCCTCATCGTCCTTGGCTCCCGGCGCTTCAATAAAGAGAAACAGTTCGTAAATCGCCGAAATCGTTTCCGTACGGAGCGTGGCGAATGAGACGTCCAGGAATCCGAGCTGCCGTGCGTCGCTGTGCAGCACGTCGCCATGTCGGATGGCGCGGCGCACGAGATGCAGGGCATCGGCAGGGACTGCGCGTCGGTCCGCTGCGTTGACGGGAAATATGGCGCCATTGAGCATGTTATCGATCTGATCGAAGAGCGACCATACTTCGCGCGCAGGCCATGCGTGATCAGTAGTGTCGATGCTGCCATCGTCCCGGATCGAGTTCGTAATCTGCGCGCAGAGTTGGTTACCGCTATCGTCTTTCAGACCGCGAATCCAGTTGCGATCGATGATGCCGCGGTCCAACAGCACGAAGAAGTAGATGAACCGGCCGATTAGCGAGTTCACCAAAATCGGGCGGTCACGCAACGCCGCGTGCCGCGTTCGCACCGTCTCATTTAGCGAGGCAATTGCCTTCAGAAGCGCGGTATCAACCCGATCGGAACGATCAGCCGCAAAGTCACGCCATACGATTGAGCTCGACAGCGCAATCGCGGTCAGGGAGCGGAGTTGGACTGGGAGATCGGCCGTGCCACTGAGCTTGCTCCACGCGACCGTCATCGACTGGGGCATCGGCGGCGTCAGACTCTTGCGTATCTGCAGGCCGGTTGGCGTGGCAATGAGCAAGATGGGCACGACGCCCTGACTCCAAACCAGACGATGCAAGGCGTTCGCACCCGCATCATCCGCGGCACAGGCCAGATACACGACGGGCGAAAATCTCGCTTCGCGGACGCGTTGCGACGGGAAGCCGAATACCGCGTGGATGCCAATGGTCTCGAAGGCCTGGCGAACGACATGCCGGTTTGTGGCGGCCTTGTAGTCCCCCCAGCGCCGGACGAGGCCACGGCTCTCGTCCAATCCCAGGGCAGCGATGACGGCATCGATGCGCTTGATCAGCTCGGGTGGCACTGGCGGTCGTAGCTTCGGCATAGTCCCTGCTCGGGTGGTGGGAACCTCCGCCCGGTCCGCGGTCCTAATGAATGCCTGCAAACTTCTGATAAGTCATTATGAATCATCAGGAATTTGCTTCGAGGCTTAATTGTTCAGGTTGCTCAGGGGGTTACGGCCAAATACCGCTCTTCCCCACTTGTGCGACATGAGCCAGAGTTGTAGAACAAAATAGGAACAAAGAGCAAGACATGTAATGCGTCAGCAGCCCTTTGCCTTCACCCCCCAATTCGCACGGATACGGCATGCCATCTCCAACCGTGGGCACGACCAGATGCGGCCGTCCCCGACGGTGCCGAGCGATAGCGAGGCGGGTGAGGGTCGTCGACGGCGAGAACTAACCCCGCCCGAGGCAGTCGGCGAGCGCCTGATCCAGGATCGAAAGGCCGGTGTCGATTTCGTCCTTGGCCACGGTGAGCGGCGGGGCGATGCGCCAGACAGCACCCATGGCCGGCAGCGAGACGATGTTCATCGACAGGCCGAGCTCGAGGCAGCGGCGCGTGATCCTGGTCCCCATCGCGCTGTCCGGCTCGCGGCGCTCGCGGTCCTTCACCAGCTCGACGCCCAACAGCAGTCCGCGGCCGCGGACGTCGCCGATGACCTCGTAGCGCTGCTGCAGCGCCAGCAATCCCGCCTTGAGATAGTCGCCGAGCGCGGCCGCCCGCTCGGCCAGATGCTCGGCCGCCAGCACCCGGAGAACGGCGAGGCCCACTTCGGCCGGCAAGGGATCGGAGAGGTGCGAGGTATAGAAGAGGAAGCCCTTGCGGTGGCATTCCTCCTCGATCGCGGCCGAGGTCACCGTGGCCGCCAGCGGCAGTCCGCCGCCCAACGTCTTCGACAGAGTCAGGATGTCCGGAGCGGCGCCGGTTTGCTCGAAGGCGAAATTGGCGCCGACGCGCCCGAAGGCCGTCTGCGCCTCGTCCATGATCAAGAGCATGCCGCGCTCGTGGGCGAGGCGCGTGAGCTTGGCGAAATAACCCTCCGGCGGCACGATCATGCCGCCCGAGGAAAGAATCGGCTCGGCCAGCACGGCGGCCGGCGCGCCGACCGACTGGCTGTCGTATTGGCTGAAGCCGATGTCGAGACAGGTGGTGTCGCAGCTTCCGGCGCAGTGCTGGACCGGACAACGATAGGCATAGGGTGCCGGAATGGCGAAGGTGCCGGGCATGGTCGGCCCGTAACCTCGGCGTCCGGCCATGTAGGTGGAGGCACCGGCACCGGCGGTCATGCCGTGCCAGGAGCCGGTCAAGCCCACGACCTCGAAGCCGCCGGTCTTCAGCTTGGCGATGCGCAGCGCCGCTTCATTGGCCTCGCCGCCGGTCGACAGGAACATGGATTTCTGCAGTTCGGGCGGCAAGAGGCGGCCGAGGCTCGCGGCGAGCTCGACCACGGGCGGCGACAGCATGCCGGAGAAGAGGTGGATCGCCTCGCGGCATGCCTTCTCGATGGCGGTCACGATCTCGGGGTGGTTGTGCCCGAGGCTGGCGCACATCTGGCCCGAGGTGAAGTCGAGGATCGGGCGATCGTCGAGATCATAGACATAGGAGCCCTGGGCGCGACCGATCATGACCGGGGCGAAGCTGCCGCCGTAGCGGATCAGGTGCTGGTCCACCTGACGCCAGAGCTCGGCGTGGGGATCCTTCCGAGGCGCGGTCGCGGTCATGGCGGCTCCGGTCGCATCATGCGAGGCGGCCGCCAAGCCTGTCTGATCGGACCGGCCTGGCGGCGGCGTCCTCTTCAGATCGCGGCGATGCCGCCGATCTCGACCAGGTGCTTCGGCGTGGCGAGCGGTGCCCCCACGGTGGCTCGCCCCGGCGTGTTGTTCTTGGGAACCCACTTGTCGTAGACGCTGTTCATGTCGGCGAAATAGCGCATGTCGCTGAGCCAGATCTGTACGGTGAGCATCTTGCGCTTGGAAGTGCCGGCCTCCTTCAGGAGCCGGTCGATCTTCGCCAGGATCTGCTTCGTTTGTCCGATCGCATCTTGCCTCAGATCATCGGCCGTCTGGCCGGCGAGATAGACGATGCCATTGTGAACCGAGGCGCCCGAGAGGCGCGGCCCCGGTGCCAGTCGCTTGATCGCCATGAAGTCCCCCGATTGTGGCTGGGAGTTGAGAGGGTCCGGAGTATGCCCAAGCTCGGTCTGGGATGCGAGCGCGACGGCGGCGCCGGCCTTGCTTGACCGGACCGGCGTCGGCCGATAGCGTCCGGCCGCGATGTCCGCCACGACAGACCAAACTCTGCCGCTCTCCGGCATCAAGGTCCTCGACTTCTCCACCCTGCTCCCCGGTCCGCTTGCGAGCTTGATCCTCGCCGAGGCGGGGGCCGAGGTGGTGAAGATCGAACGCCCCGAGAGCGGCGACGCCATGCGCGCCTATCCGCCCCTTGCCGGAACCGATAGCGTGAGCTTCGCGCTCCTCAACCGCGGCAAGCGCAGCCTTGCGCTCGACTTGAAGCGGCCCGGCGATCTGGAACGTCTCGCCCCGCTCATCGCCGAGGCGGATGTGCTGATCGAGCAGTTTCGCCCGGGTGTCATGGAGCGCCTCGGCTTGGGCTATGGCGCGCTCAAGGAGCGCCACAAGCGCCTCATCTATTGCTCGATCACCGGCAGAGGCCAGGACGGTCCGAAGTCGGGCGAGGTCGGGCACGATCTGACCTATATGGCCGAGGCGGGTCTGTTGTCGCTCGCCGCCGATCCGGAGCGCGGACCCTGCATGCCGCCGGTCTTGGTGGCCGACATCGCCGGCGGTACCTATCCCGCCGTCATCAACATTCTGCTGGCGCTTCGCCGGCGCGATGCAAGCGGCGAAGGCTGCCATCTCGACATCGCCATGACCGAGCAGGTCCTGACCTTCGCCTTCGCTGAGCTGGCCGAGCTGTGGGCGACCGGCAAGGCGCCGCAAGGGGCCGCCGGCCTGTTGACCGGCGGCTCGCCCCGCTACCGGATCTATCCGACGGCCGACGGGCGGTACCTCGCGGTGGCGGCGCTCGAGGACAAGTTCTGGCGCCGCTTCGCCGAGCTCATCCAGCTGCCCGAGCCGCTCCGCGACGACTCCCGCGACCCCAAGGCGACGATGGATGCGGTGGGCCGTCGCATCCTTGCCCAACCTTCCGCCCACTGGCGGAGGGTCTTTTCCGGCGAGGATGTGAGCTCAGCCGTAGTGGTTAGCCTGGAGGAGGCGGTCGCCGATCAGCAGCTCGCCTGGCGCCGCGTCTTCGAAGCGAAGCTGAGCCTTTCCGGCGGCTCGGTGCCGGCCCTGCCGGTGCCGGTGGTGGCGCCGCTGCGCCGCGCCCCCGGCACCGCTGCCGCGCCCGCCTTGGCGGAGTGGGCTCCCACATGGGCCGGGTGGGCATGAGGGAGCTAGCCAAATCCTTGCCGTTCGTGGGAAATGTTAGGCATCCCAAGACTATGGTAACGGCGGACGGCAACCACGCGTAAGGAATGCGAATGAGCGAGGATAAGGGCGAACCACTCGACTTGAATGCGCTCAGCGACGACGACCTCGTCCAGCAGATGCAGGAGGATCTCTATGACGGCCTCAAGGAGGAGGTGGTCGTGGGGGTGAACATCCTCTTGGGGCGCAAATGGACGCCCTATGACGTGCTGACCAAGGCCTTGGTCGAGGGCATGCGCATCGTCGGCATCGACTTTCGCGACGGCATCCTGTTCGTGCCGGAAGTGCTTCTGTCCGCCAACTCAATGAAGGCGGGAATGGCGATCTTGCGGCCGCTCCTGGCCGAGACCGGCGCGCCCAAGATCGGCAAGATGGTGGTCGGCACGGTCAAGGGCGACATCCACGACATCGGCAAGAACCTCGTCGGCATGATGCTTGAGGGTGCCGGCTTCGAGGTGATCGACCTCGGGGTCAACAATTCGGTCGAGCGCTACCTCGAGGCCTTGGAGACGCACCAGCCGGACATCCTCGGCATGTCGGCGCTGCTGACCACGACCATGCCCTATATGAAGGTGGTGATCGACACCCTCATCGAAAAAGGCATTCGCTCGGACTACATCGTATTGGTGGGCGGTGCGCCGTTGAACGAGGGCTTCGCCAAATCGATCGGCGCGGATGCCTATTGCCGCGATGCGGCGGTCGCGGTCGAGACCGCCCGGAGCTTCATGGCCAAGCGCCAGGGCTCGGTGCAGTCGAAGATGGAAGGCAAGGCTTGATGGCGGAACGAGCGGCAACGCTCCTCATCGGTTGCGGCGCCTTGGCGCCGGAAGTGCTGGCGGTCGCCAGCGGGTTTCCCGGCGCCTTCGATCTCGTCTGCCTGCCGGCGCAGTGGCACAACACGCCTGAGCGCATCGCGCCGGGGGTGCGAGCGCGGATCCGCGAAGCGCGCGCCGAGGGCTATCGGCGGATCCTCGTTCTCTACGGCGATTGCGGCAGCGGCGGCGGGCTCGATCAGGTGCTGGCGCAAGAGGGCGTGAAGCGGATCGCGGGCCCGCATTGCTACCAGTTCTACATGGGCACGGCGGCGTTCACCGAACTGGCCGAGGCGGAGCCCGGCTGTTTCTTTTTGACCGACTATCTCGCGCGCCATTTCGACCGGTTGATCATCGAGGGTCTCGGCCTCGATCGCCACCCGGAGCTGCGTGACGATTATTTTCGCCACTACACCAAGCTCGTTTATCTGGCGCAGACCGAGGATCCGGAATTGACCCGCATCGCCGCGGCCGCCGCCGACCGGCTCGAGCTCGCCTTCCAGCGCGTCTTCACCGGCTATGGCGAGCTCGGCCAGTTCATGCGCGCCCACGCCCCGGCCCCCATTCATGGCTAGAGTGCATGGCTAGCCTCACCATCGTCTACTGGCGCGACATCCCGGCCCAGGTCATCGCCAAGCGCGGCCGGGAGGCCGCCAAGGTGCAGCTCTCGGAGCGATTCGAGACCGCCATCGACCGCGCGGCGATGCGCGCCGGGCTGACCGGCACCGACGCCTATCTCGGGGAATGGCGCCGCGGCGAGGCGGCCGAGTGCGGCGAGGACCTCAAGGCCGAGGTCGACAAGGCGGCCCTCGGCCTGGAGGCGGAGTTCACCGAGGAGCGGCTGGGCCAGCTCGTGCGCGCGGGTGGCCGGGCCGAGGCATGATGCCCGAAGACGCGCTGGTCGCCTTCATGCCGTCGGGCAAGCGCGGCCGCTTCCCCTTGGGCACCTCGTTGCTGGATGCGGCAAGGGCGCTCGGCGTCGATCTCGATTCCGTGTGCGGCGGCCGCGGCATTTGCGGACGCTGCCAGGTCAGGCCGAGCTTCGGCGAGTTCGCCAAGCTGGGCGTGGTGTCGGCGAGCGACCACCTGTCCCTTCCCGCCCATGTGGAGCGCGCCTATGCCGATCGCCGCGGCCTTGGCCCGGATCGGCGGCTCGGCTGCTCGGCCACGATTTCAGGCGACGTCGTGGTCGATGTCCCGCCCGAAAGCCAGGTGCATCGCCAGCTCGTGCGCAAGCGCCCGGATGCGCGGCCGGTCGAGATCGACCCGATGATCCATCTGCACTATGTCGAGGTGCAGGAACCGGACATGCATGACCCCTCCGGCGACTTTCGCCGGCTCGCCTCGGCACTCGAGCGGGAATGGGGGATCACGGATGCCACCATCGAGCTAGGCGTGCTGGCCGGCCTGCAGAAGGCCTTGCGGCAAGGTGCCTGGAAGGTGACCGCCGCCGTGCGCGACCGTCGCGAGGTGGTGGCAGTCTGGCCCGGCTTCCGCGAGAAGGCCTATGGGCTCGCGGTCGATGTCGGCTCGACCACCATCGCGGTGCACCTGACCGATCTTTCGACCGGCGACGTAGTGGCGCAGTCCGGCGCCATGAACCCGCAGATCCGCTTCGGGGAAGACCTGATGAGCCGGGTCAGCTACGTCATGATGAATCCCGGCGGCGACGTGGCGCTGACCGAGGCGGTGCGCCAGGCGATCGACGCTCAGGTCGGGGAGACCACCGGGTCGGCCGGGCTCGCCCGTGCCGACGTGCTGGAAGCCGTCCTCGTCGGCAATCCGGTCATGCACCACCTGCTCCTCGGGCTCGATCCGACCGAGCTCGGCGGCGCGCCCTTCGCGCTCGCCCTCGACCACGGCCTGACCATGCGCGCGAGCGATCTTGGTCTTGCACTCCATCCCGGCGCCAAGGCCGTGACGCTGCCTTGCATCGCGGGCCATGTCGGCGCCGATACCGCGGCCGTCATCCTGTCGGAAGGCCCGCATCTCCAGGATGAGATGATGCTGGTGGTCGATGTCGGCACCAATGCCGAGATCGTGCTCGGCAACCGGCAGCGGCTGCTGGCCGCGTCCAGCCCGACCGGGCCCGCCTTCGAGGGGGCGCAGATCAGCTGCGGCCAGCGCGCCGCCCCGGGCGCCGTCGAGCGGGTGCGCATCGACCGGGAGACCTTGGAGCCGCGCTTCAAGGTGATCGGCGCCGATCTCTGGTCGAACGAGCCGGGATTCGCCGAGAAGACCAAGGCGACCGGCGTCACCGGCATCTGCGGTTCGGGCATCATCGAGGTGCTGGCGGAGATGTTTCTCGCGGGCGTGCTCGCCTCCGACGGCACCATCAACGGCGCCATGGCGGCGCAGAGCCCGCGCGTCATTCCTGACGGCCGCACCTTCGCTTATCTCTTGCATGCGGGTTCGCCTGCTTTGTTGATCCACCAGAACGACGTGCGCGCGATCCAGCTCGCCAAGGCCGCACTCTACGCCGGCGCCAAGCTGCTCATGGATCGCATGGGCGTGGATGCCGTCGACCGCATCGTGCTCGCCGGCGCCTTCGGCAGCCACATCGATCCCCTCTATGCGATGACGCTCGGCATGATCCCCGATTGCGAGCCCGCCCGGGTCTCGGCGGCCGGCAATGCGGCGGGCACCGGGGCTCGCATCGCTCTCGTCAACCGCGCCGCCCGGGCCGAGATCGCCGAGGTCGTGCGCCGGGTCGAGAAGGTGGAGACCGCAATCGAGCCGATGTTCCAGGCGCATTTCGTCGAAGCCATGGCGCTGCCGCACAAGACCGCACCCTATCCGCGGCTCCGCCGGGTCATGACCTTGCCCGAGCCCATGGAGCCGGCCGAGCGCGGCGGCCGCCGGCGCCGGCGGCAAGGCTCATAATCGACACTCTTATCCGGAGGCAGCATGACAGCGGTCGGTGATTTTGCGCGTGACTATGCCGAGGCGCGCCAGATGTTCCGCGCATCGGCCAAGGCGGTGGGTGCCAGGCTCAAGACCTACAAGAATCCGAATGTCGCCGGTCCCAAGGGCGAGGAGCTGACGACCGACGTGGCGCTCCTGGGCAAGCCCGATGCCGGCCGCGTTCTCTACACCCAGTCGGCGACCCATGGCGTGGAGGGCTTCTGCGGCTCCGGCTGCCAGGTCGGCTGGCTTCGCTCCGGTGCCGCCGCCAGCCTGCCCGAGGATGTGGCCGTGGCGATGGTGCACGCGATCAACCCCTATGGCTTCGCCTGGCTCCGCCGCGTGACCGAGGACAACGTCGACCTCAATCGCAATTGCATCGACCACAATGGCGAGCGGCCGCAGAATCCCGACTATGCGCCGTTGCATGCTCACCTCGTGCCGGAGAGCTGGAGTGCCGAGACTCTGGCCAAGGCCGATGCAGCCCTGGTGGCCTACCGCGAGACGCATGGGGCCGCGCAGTTCCAGATCGCCGTCTCCTCGGGCCAATACGATCACGCCGACGGGCTCTTCTTCGGCGGGGTGGCGCCCACCTGGTCGAATCTGACCATGCGCCAGATCGTGGGCGAGCATCTGGGCAAGGCGCGCCACGTCGCCTCGGTCGATTTCCACACCGGGCTCGGTCCTTATGCCTATGGCGAGCCGATCGCGCCTTACCTGCCGGACTCACGGGAGTACAAAGAGGCGGTCGGCTGGTATGGCGACTCGGTCGCCTCGCCGTTTGCCGGCAACTCCACCTCGGTGCATGGCGTGCGCATGAAGGGCAGCATCCACGATGCCATCCGCGATTCCGCACCCCAGGCCCGGCACCTGCATATCGCCATCGAATACGGCACCATGCCGTCCGACTACGTCATGCGCTCGCTCCGGGCCGACAACTGGCTGCATCTCCGCGGCGATCCCCAGAGCCAGCAAGGCCGCGAGATCAAGGCGATGATCAGGAACGCCTTCTACCGCGACGAGGACGACTGGAAGGAGCTGGTGAGTCTCCGCGCGCAGCTCCTGATGGGCCGGGCGATCAAAGGGTTGCAACGGGCGCAATAGCCGTTCGCCCCCACCCCAACCCTCCCCCACGCTAACCGATCTTCGCGGATTCGACCCTGCTGTTGGGATTTTTGTGCCTGTAAGGGGTTGATCTGGCACAGGCTGGGTATGGCGAAACGGCTGTAGTGCAGACCAAGGCTGTTTCCTTGGAGCGCAATCTGCCGATAATGCCCGGC